>JAIXTU010000374.1 GCA_027483785.1 Flavobacterium sp. | reverse complement strand
ACGCGCTCGGCCTATTCGGGAGCGCAACGTTATACATCATCATGGACGGGCGATAACGTAGCAAGCTGGGAACACTTGTGGATTGCCAACATTCAAATGCAGCGAATGTCGATTTCAGGAATGGGCTTCACCGGTTCAGATATCGGCGGTTTTGCAGAACAACCTAGCGGCGAATTATACGCACGTTGGATTCAATTGGGTGTATTCCATCCGTTTTGCCGCACGCACTCATCCGGCGATCACGGCGAGCAAGAACCCTGGTCGTTCGATACTGAAGTAGTTGATATTACACGTAAATTCGTAGAACTGCGTTACAAATTGCTTCCGTATTTATACACCATGTTTTGGGATTACGTAAACGACGGCGTTCCGATGTTGAAACCTTTGGTGTATTTCGATCAAGAAGACATTCAAACGCACTATCGAACCGACGAATTTTTGTTTGGAAATCAGATTTTAGTGTGTCCGATTTTAGAGCCAAACGCGCAAGGCCGACGCATGTACTTGCCGCGCGGAAACTGGTACAATTACTGGACCAACGAATGGATTTGCGGCGGAAAAGAACTTTGGGTAAGTACAGCATATCACGAAATTCCGTTATTTATTAAGGAAGGAGCCATCATTCCAAATTATCCGATTCAGCAATACGTTGGCGAAAAGAAATTTGAGGAAATTAGTTTAGAGGTGTATTATAAAGAAGGTAAAGAAAAATCGACTTTATACGAAGATGCACAAGATGGCTACGATTACAACAAAGGTCGTTACAGTCACTCAACTTTTAGCTTCCGCGGAAAGGAAAAAGAAGTTACTATTCTTCAGCACAAAGAAGGAAAATTCGTTACCGATTACAACAAATACCGCGTTCGTTTTCACGGATTGCCATTCGAGATTGGCAAAATTCAAATCGACAATGAAGAAGTGAATTTAAAAGACGTTTTGGTTGGAAAGAACGAATTGTTGGTCGATAAAGATTTTACGGAATTACACATTGCAGCGAAAGGCTTGAAAAAATAAGTTTGAGAATTCAAAAATATCCTGCGTAAATACGTAAAGTTACGTTTGCGATATCTTGTATTTTTGTAGAAATTTTAGCGAAATGAAAAACAAATTTTTAGCCTTCGGAATCGTATGTTTGGCTCTTGTTATTGCTTGTGCAACAAACCCAGTTACGGGAAAAAAAACACTCGCTTTGGTAGATAACTCTGCGATTTTGCCTTCGGCTTTTCAGCAATACAACGATTTTTTAAAGACCAACAAAGTGGTATCAGGCACAGCCGATGCCAAGCGCGTGGAATTGGTAGGTAATAAAATTCGCGCTGCTGCCGAGAAATTACTGGCCGCTCGTGGGCAAAGTGCTGCTTTGAAGGATTATCGCTGGGAATACAAATTAATTGAAAGCAAGGAAGTTAACGCTTGGTGCATGCCCGGCGGAAAAATTGCGTTTTACACCGGAATTATCCCTATAACCAAAGACGAGGCCGGAATGGCAGTAGTTATGGGTCACGAAGTAGCGCATGCCTTATTAAATCACGGGCAACAACGCATGAGTGGCGGCGTTTTAGCCGAGCTTGGTGCAGGTTTGGTGGGAGCAGCAGTGGGCAAACAGTCGGAGCAAACGCAAGCGCTAGCCATGCAAGCCTACGGAGCGGGCGCGCAATTCGGAGCTTTATTGCCGTTTTCAAGAAGTCACGAAACCGAAGCCGATGAAATTGGACTCATTTTAATGACAATTGCTGGTTACAATCCCGAAGCAGCTGTTCCGTTCTGGCAACGTATGGCAGCACAATCGGGCGGACAAGAACCAGCCGAGTTTATGAGTACGCACCCATCGAACAGTACGCGAATTGCAAACATTCAGAAACAAATCCCCATTGCCAGAGCCGAAGCAGCGAAACTCGGAGTTACCTCTAAAAAATAGTAATTTACACTTCTTTTAGTAACGCGAAAGCTGTTCTGTTGGGCGGCATTTCGCGTTTTTCATTACAAGTACGCAGCAAAAAAGCTGCAATTTGTAAAAACTGCACCGGCTCCTTCTGTCGCCATGCACTTTTTCAAATTGCTAGCTTTTTTGCTTTGCGCGCTTTCCATTTCAACCGCGGCCGCGAAAATCGTTACTAGCGTTTAGTGGAAATCACTTTCGAATTGTTAGTTTTTAAGGATTTTTAACGCCAAGACTCGAATTCGATTTAAAAAGAGTAGCCACCTAATGATTTACCTTTCATCTAAAAAGTGAAAGCGGATTGGCAACGGAAACGTTTTTAAAAGTATAAATCAACCCACTCTGCGAGAGTTTTAAACTCTCCCAGAGTGGGTTGTCCGTTATTTTTGCGGCGATCTGTAATCAACTCCAGCCGTACTATTACTTTTACATTTCTATTTTACTAATTTTATCCAAAATTTAGCCAGCCAAATAACCACTTACCATGAACGCAACTTTGTGTCCGAACTGCAACGATGAAATTATCAAGAACTTTTGTTCAAACTGTGGGCAAAAAAAGTTCAAGCGGATTGATAAAAAATACATTTGGGAAGAGATTCAATACACGACCATCCACACCAACAAAGGACTTTTATACACTTTGAAAAACTTGGTGGTAAATCCGGGTAAAACGGCACGTCAGTTTATTGATGGTTGTCGCGTAAACCATTACAAACCCATTTTATTGGTATTTTTATTGAGTGGTATTTCAACCTTCATTTCGGTTAAGTTTTTGAATTTTAACGAAGTTCTAAAAAAACAGTACGAAAGTCAGCAAATGAACGCCGAACTCGCCAATGAAATAGTGCATTTCGTTACGTCTTATAACTCCCTTATTATGTTAGCGATGGTGCCTGTTTTTGCCTGCTTTACCAAAATCGGTTTTTTTAGATGGGGCCATAATTATTACGAGCATATCGTTATTAACGCTTATTTTTTAAGCTTTTACATAGTTCTGATAATGATTTTCGTTTACCCAATTATGTATTTTGTGAAAGATAATCCGGTATTATACGGTCAAATGTCACAATATTTTATGCTACTCGTACCCATTTTACTTTTCTGGTTCTTTAGTGGTTTTTATCCCGAACGAAGTAAAAAAAGTGTGTTTTGGAGCGTATTGCTCACCCTGATTGTAACGATACTTGGCTTTGGCGTTATTATGGTCATTTCGGTCATCGTTGGAATTGTTGTTGCGATTGCTTCGGGTCCGGAAGCTCTTGAAATGTTTAAACCAAAAACGGTAAAGTAGCGTTCGAGTTGACACAGTTCGAACGTATTTGCCAACTTTTCTACGTTAGGATTTATGTTGTAAAAATGTATTGACAATCAACATTTAAAAAATTATCTTTGTTTAAGTAATAGTGTTATTATGGACTTGTCAGCTGAATTAAAGGAAAACCTGATCTCTAGAATCAAAAATTCTAATGACATAACCCTTTTAAATAAATTGAAAACTATTTTTGATTCTTCTGAACAAGCATTATATCAATTGAATGCTGAACAAGAAATTGCAATAAATAGTGGCAGAGAACAAATCAAAAGGGAAGAATTCTCAGCTAATGCAAAAGTAATTACCGATTTGCGGGAATGGCTATCAAAGAAATAGTTTGGTCAAAATTAGCTGAGGCTGAATTTGCAGGTGTTTTAGAATTCTACTTCAAAAGAAATGGTAATGCAAAGTACAGTCTTAAAATTCTTGACGAGGTCGAAGATTTGATAAGTAAGCTAATTGAGCATGAAAATCTTGGCAGATTAACTAACAATAGATGCACGAGAGTCATTCCTATTAAACATTTTGAAATTTTCTACGAAATCAACCACGAGAGAATTGAAATAGTATCTTTTTGGGATTCAAGGCAAAATTCAAATAAAAGGAAAGTCATTTAATTTTGTACGATCGAAATTGATTTTCAGTTCTTTCCCAGCTCTTTGTTACTGTTTACAGTCCAATGAATTAACAAATGCACAAAATCAAGAGTAAGCGCATTGCAGTACTTTAGTTTTTAAACTGATTTTAAAAAACAATTGAATTAATTTGTATTTCTAAACTTCTTGATAAAAAAAGCCATGAAACTTGAACAAAGCTTGCAGCATAAAAAGTTGGAATTAATACAATGGCTTTCATCTGTTGAAGATGTTTCCATTATCGAAAAAATAGTGGAGTTGAGAAAAATAGAAACCACCGACTGGTGGAGCACTATTTCAGAAACCGAAAAGAAAGCCATTGAAAACGGAATCCAAGATGCTAATTCGGGTAAATTGAATCCGCATTCAAGCGCTAGAAAGATATATGAAAAGTGGTTATAAAATCCTGTGGACTGATTTTGCTTTAAAATTACTAGAAGAAATCGTTCAATTTTTAGAAGAGCCTTGCTCCGAAGCAGAGTTAAAAAATTAAGCCAAAAGCATTGAAGAAATCTTAGCCTTGATTTCTAACAATCCGTGCGCTATTTCAGCCACTCATTTCCGGGTGAGCGACAGCAGCGACATCCTTTTAGGCGTCAAGGAATTTCCAGTATTTTTCGCCTAAAAGATATAGCGAATGGCGCGACGGCGGCTCGGTGAACCATTTGCGAAGCGCTACGATTGCGCCGACGGCACCCCCCAAAAAAATAAAAACGACTCATTCGCAATTTTTTAAGTCTAATTTCTCAGGAATCACAGCTGTCAAATAACGTTTGAATTCAGACATTTTGTACTTCACTAAATTAAAAATCATTTAAGTTAATGTCGTTTATTTTTAAAGGTTAGGACGATTATTTAATGTGTTATTCGCTATTTTTTCCAAAAAAAGAGTGAGATTTGTGATTAATTTAGCTTAAAGGAGAAGCGAGAAACCAGGTATGAAAAAGGAGTTTATTTTATTCTTTATCAGTGTTTTATCTAGTTTTTTTACTACTGCCCAAACCGGCAACAAAGCGCTTAAAGCAATTTGGGAAAACAGTAAAAATCCAGATTCCATCCGATTCAATGCACTTGCGGAATATTATATTCTAAACAATCAAGTGCAGCCCGATTCTACCTTAAAAACACTAGAATACTACTATAAATTAGCGAAAGATAAGAACAACATCAAGGAACTTTATAACGTTGCAAACGACCGCGGTGGTATTTATAGGCTGAAAGGGGAATTGAATAAATCAATGCAATACTATAATGAAGCACAGACACTTGCGTCGAAATTAAACGATCCGGTTTTGAATGCTACCATCATTGGGAATATTGGTAATGTGTATGCAAATAAGAATGATTATAAAAAAGCCTTACAATGTTTCAGCAATTCATTTACTATTTACAAAAAAAATAAAGATAAAAATGGTGAATCGCGCATGCTTTCCAGCATAGGAAATGTGTATCTTTTTATTCAAAACTATGATTTAGCACTAGAATATTATCGCAAAGCGTTGGCTGCCACAGAGAATGCCGATGTGCCTCCAAGAAGTATCGCCGTTATTTATTTGAATATTGGTTGGACTAATTATGAAAAAAAACAGTACGAGGAGTCGCGCATTTACAATGAAAAAGCTGTTAAAATTCTAGAAAAAACGCAAGATAAGTTCTTCTTAGCATCTGGTTACTCTAACCTCGCACGCGTTCATCTAGAATGGAATCATTTGGAGCTGGCGCAACAGTACGCCGAAAAATGTTATAAGTTAGGTCAAGAGCTAAAGGTATCGGAGTTCGATTATGAAAGTCGGATCATTTTTGCACAAATCGATTTAAAAAAGGCTAATATCGAAACAGCAAAGCAAAGAGCAGAATCTATCTTAAAAAGTTTTGATAAAAGCGCAAGTTTAGAATTCAAAGCGAGCGTTTACGATGTGCTATACAAGTGTTACAAAGCGGATAATAATCCGACGAAATCTCTTGAAATGTATCAGAGATACACTTTATACAAAGATAGTATTCAATTAGAAAAGAATAAGATTACGTTGCTTAGAGAAGTAATCAGAACCGAATTCGTTGACGTGCTTACAGCCAATAAGCTACAAAGCGAGAAAGAAAAAGCAGCACTAGAAAAGCGACAATTAATAATCACATATAGTATCATTATCGGTGCATGCGGAATTATCACATTTATTGTACTTTATTACAGAAAAAACTTAAAGCAGAATAGAAAGAAAAGGGACGAACTCCTGAAAGAAATCGAAAAATTAAAGTCGGCTGAAAATTCCAATTTAGTTGTAAACTCAAACGAATTTCAACTCCATCGAGAGAAAATTAACGAATCGATTAATCGAAAACTGAACGATACCGATTGGAATGTTTTAAACATTTTGCTTTTAGAACCGGATATTTCGAATAAAGATTTAGCTGAAAAAGCATTCCTTAGTGTCGATGGAATTGGTTCGTCATTAAGAAGGATGTACGCGTACTTTGATATAAAAGAATCGAAATACAAAAAAATTTCGCTGATAACTGAAGCTATTAAAGCGTCAACCTTGTAACTTCTGTAGCTTTTTCCTCCTAATTTGGGTCAAATAGCCATTTTCACAACTACGCGTGAAGCCATTTTCATCGTAAATAAAGAGCTTTGGTGACATAATTATTCATCAAAACGAATTCCATGAAGAAAATTATTTCACTCTTGATTTTTTTACCAGTTGTTGGTTACTGTCAATGGAACCAAATAGGCAATGCCATTATCGGACAAGCAGCTGGTGACAATTGTGGTTGGTCAACTGCAATTTCTGCCGACGGTAACATTGTGGCAATGGGTTCTATTTTTAGTGGTGGTGGAAAAGGTCAAGTTAGAATTTTTGATTTATCAGATGGTGTTTGGACTCAGATAGGAGCTGATATCAACGGAGAAACAGGCGGCGATCAAACCGGACAAGCGGTTAGCTTATCAACAGATGGCTCAGTAGTGGCTATTGGAGAACCGTTTAACAATGATTTAGGTTTCACGTCAGGACAAGTTCGGGTTTTTAAAAATGTAAACAACACCTGGACGCAAGTGGGTCAGGATTTATATGGGCAGAATGCTGTTGCAAGTGCAGGTACGACGGTTGATTTATCAGCAGATGGAACTACAGTGGTTTTTGGAGCACCTAATACAGAGGTAAATGGATTTACAAGTTTTACAGGAAATGTAGAAGTGTATCAATTAGAAGGTAATACTTGGGTACAAAAAGGAGAAGACATTAATGGCGATGGTTCCATTATCAAATTTGGACAAAGTGTGAGCTTAGCTGCTGATGGTAATACTGTTGCGATCGGCCAAACAGGTGATCCTAGCAACTTCAACACTTCACAAATTGGTAAAGTGAGGGTGTACCAATTTGTAAACAATCAGTGGTTACAAAAGGGAAACACCATCTTAGGACAAGCAGAAAGAGACGAATTTGGATTCAGAATTAGTTTATCTGCGGCGGGAAATATTCTAGCTATATCATCACCTGCTTCAAATGTCGTTGTTGTTTATCAATTTAACGACGGTGTTTGGTCGCAAGTAGGAGAAGCGCTGTTTGGAGAAAACGCTGGAGATAATTTTGGATCTTCGCTTAGCCTTTCAAAAAGTGGTTCTTGGCTTGCAGTAGGAGCAAGGCGTTATACGAGTGGAAGTAGCTTGGGACGTGCTTATGTATTTGAGAACCAAGACGGTATTTGGACACAAATTGATAGTCCAATGGCTGGAGAATCCAACGGCGATCAATTCGGTTTTTCAGTAGCTATTTCTCAAGACGGTTCTCGAGCTGTTGTTGGTGCAATAAACAACGATGTTGCAGGAAATAACGCAGGTCAGGTTCGTGTATTTGAAAATACTTTACTTTCAACTTTTGATTATGAAGGCAACTTAGTTTCCTTTTATCCGAATCCCTCGAAGGAAGTAATACACTTTTCTGCTGCCCAAAATATCGACACTATTACGGTCTACAACTTATTGGGTCAAAAAGTTCTTGAAAAAACGGTCAATTCAAAAGATTTCAGCATAGATATTAGTTCTTTATCCAATGCTACTTATCTAGTCGAAGCTAGAAGTGACAAAGCGTCACAAACATTGAAATTAATTAAAAACTAAGAGTTATGAAACAGACACAACTATTTTCGATTGTAATTATTTCATTTACTTCGGGTTACGCGCAAACGCTAGATTTTACGAAAGCTAATCCACAACCAAACATTATGGAAGCCTACGGGGGTGTTTTTGCTGGTGGTGATGTTGATGATGATGGCGATATTGATTTGTTCATGACTGGAATAACACCGCAGACACGTTCAAGGCTGTATTTTAACAACGGTACTGGAGAATTCACCGAATCAACTCAAGTTTTTCCCAGAACAGGTACTGGTCAAGCCATTTTAAAAGATTTTGATGGTGATACAGATTTAGATTTATTTTTCTCCGGAATTAATCAATTAAATCAAACATTCACCCATATCTATACAAACAACGGTGCTGGTGTTTTTTCACAAGTGGTAAACGCCGGATTACCTATAATTTCTAAGGGAGTCGCCATGGCAGATGTGGATAATGACACTGATTTAGATGTTATCATTACTTCAGCAGTTTCTGGAGTTTCAGACGTATATCTCAATAATGGAAATGCCGTTTTTACAGCACAAGGAAATGCGTCTTTTACTGCAACTAGCGGCGTCGTAGCATTTATCGACATTGAGAACGATGGTGATCAGGATGTTATTATTTCTGGTGGAGCATCAACTAAATTGTATGTCAATGATGGCTCAGGAGTTTTTTCTTTAGATTCTAATTCAACACTGCCAGCTATTTCAGGAACCGATATTGATGTGGCAGATACCGATAACGATGGCGACTATGACTTTTTAATCAACGGTAACAATCAAAACTTACTTTATCTAAACAATGGTACGGGAATTTTTACCGCTATTTCCACCAATTTACAACAAACGTTTGGTGGTGCAAATGCCATAGCCGATTTAGATAATGATGGGGATCAGGATATCTTAATTGTAGGCACGCAAGTTGGCGGATTGCCTAACATTTACAATATCGTTTATCAAAACACAGGCAATAATACTTTTGTGCAAACAGAAATTTTAGGAGGCGAGTATATTGCGGATTGTATTATTGATGATTTTAATGGCGATGGATTAAAGGACATCATCATTCAAGGTTTTGCAGACGATACCAATGTTTATTGGAATACGTCTACTGTTTTAAATGTTGCTAATCCCGCTGAATCCAATCAAGTAAACGTTTTTCCAAATCCTACTACTGGTGTTTTACACATTACAGGTTTACCCGAGCAGCAAGATTATGTCATCTACTCGGTATTGGGTTCTGAAATGAAAAGAGGTGTCGTTTCGACTAATGAAATGCTATCAGTTGAAAATTTTAGCGCCGGAATCTACTTTATAAAATTGGGAACTTCTAATGCAATCAAATTTGTAAAAGAGTAGTATTTATTTATCGACAATTAGATTGCACCTAGACTTTCGCTTTTTTCTATTTGGAAAAATAGCACGAAACACACTTCTAAGACAACAAACGAAAAATAATTTTTGAATCAATTTAATTAGTTATACTGTACTTTTCTGATTTTATTTTTTTTTTGCATATCTGTCTTTTGACAGATATGCTTTTTTTAGGGTACAACTCCTTTTCTGAGTACCCTTTTGCTAAAAAAATACGATCTAATTCGCAGTGTTGTTTATGGTAAATAGTTAACGTGAGTTCGACATAAAAACCTTTGTTAGATCGCTTGAAATGAAACTTTAGATTGGCTACTACTAATTTCGATGCACGATTATTTATAGCTAATCATTTAAACAGTCGCTTACGTAGTTGTATTTTTTTGAGATACCTCGGTATCCCAAAGAAATACGCCTGTTATACCAATTAGATCTATAAAACAGCCCGATAAAAAAATGTTTTTAAGCCATAACGGCTTTAAAAAAATCTTCCATAGCGCTGCTATGCAACATTTTTTTGCATTGTTCTGTCTCAAAAACAAGCTTTTTTCTCCAGACTATTTTATAAATCCAATTGGTATTAATCAACTATTTAAATGATTTCTAACTTTGATTTTTATATCGAACTCACGTTAATTACTGTTGTCTTCCGTTTTACAACTCTTGATAGAATTCTTTTTTATCAGCTTTTTATACTTTTGAAAAGTCCTGAAAATCCACTTTCTTAACACCAAACTTTTTTATAGACCCAGATTTATAGCGATTTACAAGCAACCCCATAATTTATTTTTATGAAGTTCTTTCTAACCGTAAAGCATTGGCAGCTGTTTATTTTGCAATTTGCACTTCCTTTTCTTTTGCAAATAATTATAGTTACCTCGTTTATTGCCTCGCGAGATCCTTTACAGTTATTGTATTTCTTTCCTTTATTGATGTTGATAATCTCGGTAGCACACTTTTCCATTCCGTAGCATTCTAATTGCGTCACTCGTATTTTTTGGTAACGTTCCCCTGCACTAGGGATTGAAACGGAAAGCCGCGACGCCAAAAAGCGCTTGAAGCCCGTGGTGCAGTGGCGACCAACGGAAGCCGCGGCAACACGTGGCTGAAACGCTTTTGGGTGTTGTGCCTTGCAGTGGAAAGCCCGACCTGCCGCAACGAACTTCCACTACATGCGCGCGGCAGGAAGTGCCCAAATTATTCGAAAACCTGAGGTCGGTCGAAAATCCTTTTTCCAACAAATTAAGAAAGCCGAAACTTCGATTACGTGCCAATATTGTTATATTTGGCGTTCGTTTATTAGAAGCTATTGTTACTATGAAATTACTTGAAGGAAAAACTGTGATTATTACCGGCGCAAGTCGCGGAATTGGAAAAGGAATTGCCGAAGTTTTTGCGAAACACGGCGCAAATATTGCATTTACGTACAGCTCGTCGGCCGCAGCAGCAGAGGAATTGGCCGCGAAATTAGCCACCGAAGGCGTTACTGTAAAAGCGTACCAATCGGATGCCTCGAAATTCGATGCCGCACAAGCTTTCGTCGATCAAGTTTTGCAAGATTTTCCTTCTATTGATGTGCTTATTAACAACGCCGGAATCACCAAAGACAACCTTTTAATGCGCATGTCGGAAGCCGATTTCGACCAAGTAATTGAAGTCAATTTGAAGTCGGTTTTTAACATGACCAAAGCTGTTCAAAAAACGATGTTAAAGCAACGTTCGGGCTCAATCATTAACATGAGTTCGGTGGTTGGTGTGAAAGGAAACGCCGGACAAACCAATTACGCGGCCTCGAAAGCGGGAGTTATCGGTTTCACGAAATCGGTTGCCTTGGAACTAGGTTCGCGAAACATTCGTTGCAACGCCATTGCGCCAGGTTTTATCGAAACGGAAATGACCGCCAAATTGAACGAAGACGTGGTTAAAGGTTGGGCAGAATCGATTCCTCTAAAACGCGGCGGAAGTACCGAAGATGTTGCAAACGCCTGTTTGTTCCTCGCTTCAAATATGAGCGCATACGTAACCGGTCAGGTTCTTAACGTCGATGGCGGTATGCTAACCTAATTATCCCCAAATTTATTATGGATGTATTGACGGTTGTCAGTATTCTTCTCGGCGCTTGCGCGGCTTTTGGCTTGGCTTGGTATCAGTATTTTTACCAATCAACCGATCGTTCACGCTATTACAAATTGCTATTTTGGCTGCGATTTTTGGGAATCTTTTTCATCATTCTCGCAATTATCAATCCGCGCTTTAATCGTACTACCCTGGAAGTTAAGAAACCAATACTTGCAGTTGTGGTCGATAATTCGTTGTCTATAAAATATTTAAAGGCAGAGAATCAAATACAACAAGCCGTTTCGTCGCTACAAAATAACGCTGCTTTGAACGACAAGTTTGAATTACGACTCTTCTCGATCGACGAAGCTTTAAAAGATACTACAGCGCTCGATTTTTCGGGCAAAAGTTCGAATCTGCACGAAGCCGCGTCGGGTTTGCAAAATTTGTTTCGCGGAAAGAATCGCGCCACTGTTTTAATAAGCGATGGTAACCAAACAGGAGGTTCTGATTTTGTGTACAGTTTTGGGAAATCGTTGCCTGTTTATAGTGTCGTTGCTGGCGATACGCTCAAACAAACCGATGCTAAAATCGCAAAAATTAACGTCAATAAGTTTGCGTTTAAAGGCAATCAGTTTCCGTTTGAGTGCTTTGTGCAATACACGGGAAAGAAAGCGGCAAACGGCGTTCTACAAATTAAAGAAGGCGGAACTGTTGTTTTTTCGCAAAACGTTGATTTCAACGCAGGAACCGATGTAAAAGCCGTTTCAGGTTTGTTGCAAGCCGATAAAATTGGTTCAAAAGTGTACACGGCAGTTTTCCAAACGGCTATTTCAGAGAAAAATAAATACAACAACAGTCAGGTTTTTGCAGTCGAAATCGTCGATCAACGCGCCGAAATTGCCATTGTTGCTACTTTAAATCATCCGGATTTAGGAGCTTTAAAGCGCGCTATCGAAACCAATGCGCAACGTAAAGTAACGATTTTAAAACCGTCGGAAGCGTTGGAAGGCAAAACCTACAACGCATACATTTTATACCAACCGAACCCGAATTTCAAGAAATTGTGGGCAAAACTCGAAAACGACAATCAAGGCATTTTCTTCATATCGGGCATGAATACCGATTTTCAGTTGTTGAATTCGTGGCAATCGATTTACAACTTTAAAATGTCGGCACAAACCGAAGATTACCGACCCACACAAAAAACCGATTTCACGCTTTTTGCACAAGAGCCCATTAATGTAGATGCTTGGCCGCCGTTGCAGAATCCGTACGGAACGATTAGCCCGAGCCAAAATCGGTCTGTTTTGTTTAGTTCGCGAATCAACAATATTGAAACGGGCGTTGATCTATTCGCTTTCGCGGAAGCAAAAGGTCGCCGATTGACGTTTCTTTTCGGCGAAGATATTTGGAAATGGCGTTTAGCAGATTACGCCCAAAATCGAAACTTTGAAGCATTTGATTTGCTGATCGATAAAACCATTCAATATTTAACGGCAAATCAGAAAAAGAGTCGTTTGTTGGTTGATTACGAGAAGTTTTACAATTCGGGAACGGCTGTGGAAATTACTGCACAAGCGTTCAATAAAAACTTTGAGTTCGATCGTGAGGCTGAACTTATTTTATCGCTTACGCAGATTGCAACCAACAAAACACGTAAAGTTGAAATGCCGAGAGGTGAGAGCGTGTATAAATCGACTTTCGACAATCTCGCGCCCGGGAAATATCGTTTTACTGTGACGTACACCGGCGGTGGTGCGGTTTCAGGCTATTTCGAAGTTTTAGATTACGATGTAGAGCGCCAATTTGTAAATGCCGATTTTACGAAAATGTCGGAACTCGCTACACAAACTTCGGGAGCTGTATTTTTGGCCAATCAAACGCCTACATTGATTAATAAACTATTGAACGACAAGCAGTTTAAAGCCGTTCAGAAAGAAACATCGAAATCGACGTCATGGATCGATTTATTTTGGTGTTTGTTGTTGTCGGGCTTGTTTTTGGGCGCCGAGTGGTTCCTCAGAAAATACCGCGGCTTGTCATGATACGTTGGTTTTTTATCGCAGCACTTTTCCTTTCCACGCAAGTGAGTTTTGCCCAAACCTGGGAACGAAACTTAGAAAAAGCCTTTGCCGATTCTAAAAATCAGCGCAAGGAAATTCTCTTCGTATTTACCGTTCGCGATCACTGCGAAACCTGCGATTTACTCGAACAACGCGTGTTTCAATCGGAGTATTTTAAACAAGAAGTGGCGTCGCGCTATATTTTGTTCAAATACGATTTCGAAACCGATAAACACAGCATCAGCGAGCAAGAGTTGGCGGCGCGACTACGGATGGTTGAGAAATACAACAAAGACGGCTTTTTTCCGTATTTGGTATTGGTTGCTCCCGACGGCCGAATTCTCAAATCGCGCGGTAGTTACGACGGCGAATCGGCGGCTTCTTTTCTGAAATTCTTGAAATAAAGCTAGCCGTTTTCAAAAATGCCTCTTTCGCATTTGCAGTAGGAAAACGTTATCGTAACGATTTGTTTATAAAAACTCTGTAGTTGAAGCTCATTTTGCTTGTCAGCGTTAAAAAAATCTGTAATATTTGTAAGAGTAACATTTCAGATTTCGTAGCAGCTGAAACGCTTTTGATGCGACTTTAAAACGAGTCATTTCGTTTTTTCAGTGCTGTATAAACGAAAATTCAATTTGAAATGAAATCAAAAGACAGTTAGCAATCGCGCGCATTTGCCGATTAAACGAGAATCGTACACATACATGGAATCGATAGTATCAAAAGTGAATCAGTCAGACAATCAAACCATCGTGGAACCGCGTTTGAATATTATACTGACAACCGATGAAGACGATTTTCGTCCGGTTTATATCGCAGGAAATTTCAATAATTGGGACACACAAGACGCCAATTACGAAATGGAGCGACTCGAAAACGGCTTGTACCATTTTACGTTTCCAACCGATTTTACCTTTCCGGAACCTTTGCAATATAAATTTACCAAAGGCGATTGGAGTGAAGTGGAAATAGACCGTTTTGGAAACCGAACCGAAAACCGCGTTTGTCAAGATTTAAAAGGCGTTCGGCGCGAGCACGTTGCCAAATGGCGTAAAAACTGGTTGCCTTTTAAACCGAATTTCCTGCCGCAAGTGCAACTCATTTCCGACGAATTTGAAATGCCGCAACTCAACAAGAAACGCAAAGTTTGGGCACTTTTACCGCACGATTACGACCAAACCGACGAGCGTTATCCGGTTCTATATCTGCAAGATGCACAAAATCTGTTCAACGAAAGCAGCGGATTCGGCAACTGGGAAATCGACAAGAAACTCGCTGTAATGTCGGAATACAAAATTGGTAAAATCATTGTCATTGCTGTGGAACACGCCGAAGCCGATCGGATCAAAGAATACAACGTGGGAAATACCGTTTTGGGCGTCGGACAAGGGAAAAAGTACATTCGTTTTATTACCGATACCTTAAAACCGTTTGTAGACAAGCGGTATCGAACACTCACCGAACGCGAACACACCGGCATTGGCGGCAGTTCTATGGGCGGATTGGTGAGTTTATTCAGCGGTTTGCTCTATCCCGAAGTGTACGGAAAACTCATGATTTTTTCACCTTCGCTGTGGGTCGTTCCCAAGCTAAAAATCGATGAAGAAGATCTCGCATTGCAAGGCAGTACCAAGATTTATCTGTATGCCGGTGGCGACGAGTCGGAAACCATGGTAAAACACGTTACGCAGTTTAAGCGCAATTTACTGCAATCCAAACAATTGTCCGAAAAAGTTCAAATACAACTCAGTATCAATCACCACGGAAAACACAACGAAACGTACTGGAGCGACGAGTTTCCGAAAGCAATCGAATGGCTCTTCTTCCAAAAAAAATAAACTATGAAACTATCTTTTCAACACGATATTCCGTCTTTTTCAGGAAACTTTATCATTCCCGTTTTTGAAACCGGACCAAACCATTTAGTTCCAACCGAATTTTACGGCGTTAGCGTACCTTCGAAAGTTTTCTACGGAAAAGCCAACGATATTTACGCCATCGAAAAGTATGATAACGTACACTTATTCATTGGTTTAGGGAAAACGCCTGATTACAAATCGGTTGTAACTATGTTTCGTCGTGCGGCATATAAATATCCGGAGCTTTTCAACAAACCCGTTTTGACTGATTTACCAAACGGACTCGAACCGCAGCTCGTTTCGGCAATCGTTTCCGGTCTTAAACTCGGAACGTACAAAATCGGACATTTCAAAAACGAGAAACCGCATCCGATCCATAACGCCGATTTTTCACTGACGATCAATAACTACAAATCAGACGAAGCCTTCCTACAAAAAGCCTTGCTGATGGCCGATGCGCAGTTGCAATGCATGCAATGGGTTGATTTGCCGCCAAACGTTGTGACGCCCGAATACATGGCAATCGCCGGTTCCGATTTGGCAAACGATTCAACCTTAAAAGCGAGCGTTTTCGACAAAGCAGCGCTGCACGAATTAGGTATGGGCGCTTTATTGGCTGTAGGTCAGGGAAGTAAAAACGACGCGCGATTGTTGGTACTCGAACTCAATCCGGAAGCCGAAGGTAAACATTATGCGTTGGTGGGTAAAGGCGTGACGTTTGATACGGGCGGACTCAATATTAAAACCGCTGGCATGCAATTCATGAAGTCGGATATGGCGGGCGCGGCGGCGGTTGTGGCTACCATGCAGTATTTGGCAAAGTCGGATTGTAAAAAGCGCGTTACTGCGGTGGTTCCGTTGTGCGAAAATGCCGTGGATGCAACGTCTTTGAAACCATCGGCCGTTATCGAAGCGTTCAATAAAAAAACAATTGAAATCATTGATACCGACGCAGAAGGCCGACTCATACTCGCCGATGCGCTTGCGTATTTGATTGCCAAGCACAAACCCGATGTTATTGTAGATATAGCGACCTTAACGGGCAGCAGTGTGGCTACTTTTGGTTACGAATGCGGCGCGTTGTTTACCAATAACGTCGATGTAGAATTGGCGTTGCGAAGCGCCGGAAATTTGGTAGGCGAGAAACTTTGGCCGTTGCCGTTGTGGAGCGCGTACGACCCCGATATTAGCAGCGATATTGCCGACGTGCGTAACTACAGCGGAAAACCGATTGCTGGTGCGATTACGGCAGCAAAATTCCTCGAGTATTTCACAGATAAGCACGAAGCTTGGGCGCATTTAGATGTGGCTGGCGTGGCTTTCGGCGACAGCGAATTTGCAAAATCTAAACACGCAACCGCGTTCGGAGTTAATTTATTAAGTACATTTATTGAAAATCACTAACAGATGGAAAACACAGCCAAAACCTTCGTTTGTATCTCTAATTACTTTAAAGGATCCGATTTTTTAATCAACCTGAAAAAGCTTAACAACAAAGTTTTTCTCATCACTTCCGAAAAGCTAAATAACAAGCCGTGGCCGTTCGAATACATCGATGAGGTTTTTTACATGCCCGGTCAGGATGTCGATTGGAATTTGGAGCATTTGTTGTTGGGAATCAGTAATTTGATGAAACACGAAAAAATTGATGCTGTGGTAGCGCTCGACGATTTTGATGTTGAAAAAGCTACGTACATCCGCGAGAATTTACGCATCGACGGTATGGGGCAAACTACCGGACGTTATTTCCGCGATAAGTTGGCAATGCGCATGCGTGCTAAGAGCTGTGGCATTTCGAATCCGAAGTTTTCGGCACTTTTTAACGATAACGAAATCAATAATTTTGCCGATTCGGTTTCGGCTCCGTGGGTGTTAAAACCGCGTTCTGAGGCGTCGGCTTCCGGAATTATCAAGGTACACAACAAAGAAGAGTTGTGGAATAACATCAACGAGCTGGGCAACAACCGTTTCAAGTATTTGGTGGAGCAATTTCGTCCGGGAGCGGTATATCACTGCGATAGTTTGATCGTAAACGGCAAGATATTGTTCAGTATTACGTCTAAATATTTGGCTACGCCTATGGAAATTTCGCAAGGCGGCGGCATTTTCCGTTCGGCGGTGATTGAGTATGGTTCGGAAGACGATTTAGCGATTAAAGCTTGTAACGAACAGGTAATCAAAGGATTTGGTTTAAAACACGGTGCGGCGCATTCCGAATATATTAAATGTAACGACGACGGTAAGGTGTATTTCCTCGAAACCTCGAGTAGAGTAGGAGGTGCGCATTTGGCCGAAATGGTGGCTGCCGCGTCGGATATCAATTTGTGGGCCGAGTGGGCCGCTATTGAAGATGCGTTGGCAAAAGGATATACCTACAAATTGCCAAAGGTAAAGAAAGAGTTTGCGGGCATTGTACTTACACTTTCCAAGTACGAGCATCCCGATTTGAGTGCGTTTAGCGATCCGGAGGTATGTTTCCGCGTTCCGTTGGAGTATCATGCCGGTTTGATTGTTAAATCCAAAGACCGCAACCGCGTGATGCAACTGCTCGACGACTACGCCACACGCCTCACCACCGATTTTGCCACAGTTGCCAAGCAGCAAGAAGTGAAGAATTTGCATTAAAAGAACAAGCAACGGTGGAATTTGTAAACAAAATAAGCGTTTAAGAACACGGCTACGTTTCGAGCTATCGTTTTTGAAATTGGTGTTTATGAAAGAAAAATTAAATGCTCGATTAGCGTATCAAACATTGGGTATTTATGTGCTAGCCCTGTTGGTTTGGACGCTCCTTTTCTGGAAAAACGCCTATTTAAAAGATGTACTACTCGAAATTCACATCACGTACACGGCTACGCTGCTCGGTTTTTTGCTCATCAATTGGCTTTTCAAAAGCGAGTGGATGGAGTTTATACGCATTTTCATACGCACACTTTTTCGCGTGTGGTTAATCATTTTCATCACTTTTGCGATTGCTATGAGCCAAAAACGCGTGGGTATTTTACTCTCGTTATCTTTTATTTTCGGATATTTAGAAGGACTAATGGACATCAGTAAATGGCTACAAACCACCGACGCACCTTTTAAAACGCTTCGCATCAGTTTACAGGAAAAGAATCGTTTAAACGTTACTTTCGGAGCACTGTTGTTAATGAGCTTCATCCACATCCTCTGCGCGCTACTCATTGCCACCATACCACAATCCATTTTTAATGTTTAGGTGATTTCCCCTTTTTTATTTTTTCTCTTTTAATAGCTTTCGGAAATCGCTTTTTTCAATCTTGTAATCTTGTAATCTTTTAATCTTTTAATCTTTCCCCATTTCGCTGCCGCGCGTGCCCTCTCGCGTGGTGAACCACAAAACGAGCAACAGACTTTTTATAAGATGTTATTGCTTTAACCGCAAAGAGCGCAAAGGTTTACGCAAAGTTCGCAAAGGGATTTTAGCTTCTTTCGCTTCCAATGGCTATTCGAATTCTATCTTTTAGCTTTTTTAGCTTTTTTCGCTTTTTTCTATTTTTTCTATTTTTTCTATTTTTTCTATTTTTTCTATTTTTTCTATTTTTT
>JAIXTU010000352.1 GCA_027483785.1 Flavobacterium sp. | reverse complement strand
GGTATAACGGTTAAATTGTTACCGTTTAATGTTGCTGTTCCGTTGGGAAAAGCACTTCCGCCCCAGTTAATTGCCCAACTTTGTCCTTGTCTGAATTTTATTTCGCCAGCCACTAGCGATACATCAGATTTTGAATAGTTAACACCGTCTGTGGTGGTAAGCAATGTGTCTGATGTCCAGCCGTTTGGCGTCGAACTGCCTATGATTCCGATAGTTGGAAACGTAAAACTAAACGCCCCTGTAACTTTGTTGAAACGAATGTCGTAAGTACCTGGCGTAACCGTGATTGAAGTTCCGTTAACGGTTGCTGTACCTGTAGGAAAATTAGAAGAACCCCAAACGGTGGTTGGACTGCTGCTTTGAAGAAACTGTAGGGTTCCAGCTGTTAATGTGTAGCTATTAAGCGCATAATTAATTCCATCGATGGTTGACATAGCAACATTTACACCCACACCGGGTCCAGCAGACCCACTTATATTTACCACTCCAAAACCAGTTGATGCAGGAGTAAAGCTATAAACTCGAGTTGTGCGGTTAAACGCAACATCGTAAACACCAGCGGTAACTGGAATATTGCTGCCATTTAGCGAAGCTGTTCCGTTCGGAAAAGAACTTGCTCCCCAGTTATTGGCCCAACTGGCATCTTGTCGAAACTTTAGCCCGCCAGTTGTGAAAGTGAAGTTTGATAATGTGTAGTTTACATTATCTGAAGTACTCATTACTACGTCGGTTCCCCAGCCACTTGCTGCATCACCAATAACAGAGATGCTCTGGGCGCTACTGCTTACACCAAATAGCAAAGCTGTTATCAAGGTTAAAACGATTTTTTTTAGCATGTTTTAATTTTTTTTGGTTAATAATTTATTAAAATTACAATAATTATGCTAAAAATTTTTATTACTAATAATTTTGTAGGAACTAAAACGTTTTCGTGTTAATAATTTTTTTTAAACCGATGACTTTTATGCAGAAGTTGACACTATTTAAAAAAATGAGCAAGCAGTGCAACTGAGTCTCTACAATTACCAACTAAAAAAACCAAATGGGCCACTGCGTCAATTCTCAAAAAAAAACAACAAAGGAAGCGACTGTCGAAATAGTTAGCTTTAAAATATAGTGTTTCAAATTTTTTTTTATGAAACCTAAAGGCTGCATTTCAAGCAATCTAACAAAGGTTTTTATGCCGAACTAACGTTATTTACGGTTTTTCCGTAATGCTATGTCGATTTTTTTTGGGAGCTTCGCCCAAACGGGAAGAGGAAAACGGGTTTATCCCTACGAAGAAAAAACGAACGTTGGTTACAGGAAAACCGTAAATTTTAGAGAGATTAAAAGATTGAAAGATTAAAAGATTGAAAGATTGGGAGATTGGGAGATTGGGAGATTATTAAAATCCTTTCGTTAAAAGACCAAACTCAAATAACATGCAAATCAAGGTAGTTCCGCTCGACGGGTGCTTTTTTTGTAACCAACGATTATCAGAATAATTACAAGGACGATAGGCCAAATACGAACTAAGAATGTAATGATTCCTTCGAGCAAATTCCAACCACTTTTAAAACCTTCGAATAACTTATCTCCAAAACTAGCTTGAAAAGAATCGAGGTTTGCTTCGTTTAAAACCACTTCGCGCTGCATGCGTTCGCGTTGGTAAACCTTAAGTGTTACCGTACTAAAGGCCACATTATCGCGCAAGGAGAGTTTATTAATCAAAGCTTGATCCGTCTGCTCACGTCGCAAATCTGCTTCATTTTCGGCGTCAACAATACCCGACAATTTTGTTCCTTTTTGATCAATTGCCTTACTAATTCGGTTTGCTGCTACAGCTGTACGTTTACGCTCTAAATCTGTTGAAAGGAGTTGCAGAGAAACGTCGTCACATTTAAGCGACTGAAAATCAATAAATTTAATTTGCTTTCCAATGGCACGCAAAACAGTATCGAGCTGCGAATTAGGTACACGCAGTGTTATCACATTTTCGACTTTATACTTTTTTGTGAGTAATAAACTATCTGCACTCACTGGTATTTCATCGCTTTGAATTACCTGCGATTGTAAATTTGATAGCGTTACAAAACCACCAAACTTTTTTGTGGCGTCTTCAATTGCTTTTGTCGCTTTAGAAACGTCTTCAACTTCGAATTGGGCATCAACAGTGCGAACAAACTCACGTTTCAGTTTGGTCTCCACTGCAGAAGTTGTAGGCGTTGTATCGGCAACTTCGCTTACCGCTTTTGCTTCAGAAAAATGATCCTCGGCCGCTTTATTTTTACACGCCGTTGTTAAAAGAAAACTCGCTGCTAAAAATACAGCTGAAAACAATTTTACTTTCATGATTGATTGATTTACAAATGATTAATAAAAAAATAATAGGTAGAAATCAATCCATATTGTAAAGCGTTTTGCATTTGTAATGGACAGTAATAAAAACTATGCCAGAATTTCAAAGCTGTTTTTTTGGAGAGAAAAACAATTTGAACTCCGGTTAAACGAAAAGTCAACCGACAGGCTTCAAATCCGCTTTAACCATGCCCACGGTATTTTTTAAAATAAAAAAACCTCAGCGATAACTGAGGTTTGCTTTGTAGCGGGAACAGGACTCGAATCTGTGTCCGCCTGGGCGGATAGGAGCCCACGAGCGTAAAACAAAAAACTCCAACCTTTCGATTGGAGTTTGCTTTGTAGCGGGAACAGGACTCGAACCTGTGACCTTCGGGTTATGAGCCCGACGAGCTGCCTACTGCTCTATCCCGCGATGTTGAGTGCAAAGATACACCTCTTTATTCGCTAAAAGCAAGTTTTTTTTGAAAATTTTTAGAATGCGTTCACAGCCAACTACTCACGCGGTAATTTCAACGCAATTTTTAACGGATTTGATCTGCAGAGCTCGAAATTCTTGACGGTTTGTTCCCATTCTTTAAACGCTGCAGCGCTCGTTTTTGGAATTAATTGATATGCCACAGCAAAAGTGAAGCGATCTTTGGGTTTATACGAAAATAAAGTATGTGTTCCCAAAGAAGGGTCGGTACTAAAAGTTTGCACCTCTTTTGGGTTGTCGTACGGAAAGAAAACGGTTTGTACCAATTCTTGTTCACCTTTGCGCGTTTGCAAATGATAATACCGTGAGTCGGTTGTTAGTTTGGGTTCCGAGCGTATTCCTTCAGCTACAATCGCATAACCCAATGCCTTTGAAGCCTCGGTCATAAAAACATCAACATAGGTGAATAGCGCACTTTTGTCGATCGAAATTCGTTTAATTTCTCCAATTTTTTGCGAACCCCAAGTCGGATAATAAAGCAAAAAAACCGTTCGTAAAGGTCCGTCGGCCAAAACTTCTAGCTTTTCAATTTTTTCGGCATATTCCAGCGCACCTCTATTCAAAACGATGGTAGCGCCTAAACCCAAACTCCTAGATGCCTGAGTTAGTAAACTTTGAAAAGGAAGCTCTTTGTTTTTGAACTTTTTAATCTGACTCTCTAACGCTTGTGCAGAAGGCTTAATCCCAAACTCAAAGGCAGCAGGTTTCGACTTGCTGTACTCCGGAGTTCTAAAAACTGTACTCTCGTTTTCCCAATATATAAATCCTTTATGCTTAAAAACAGCTGTTTTTACCATTGAGTTCGAAGGACCACGGGTACTATCTAATACTATGTCATACGACAATATTGAGCCCGCCGGAATGTTTACGTGCAATAAAACCTGATCTTCCACACCATCAAAATCAGAATCATACCACTGCGTAGGCAAATAACTAGCTGTTCCTTCTCGCTTAATTCGGAACGCTTTCTTGGCGTGTCTCTTAACCGTTGGGTGCAGCAAACTTCGCTGAATAGCTATGACTTCGGAACGTTCGATGTTTAAATCGTTGGTAACCGTGAGCTTCTGAAAAACCTGTGCCTGCAAATCCACGCACGAAAAGACAATGAGCAGCAGTAAAATCGACTTTTCTAAAGTTATATATTTAGGAAGAACTCGAAAATTTGAACCCATTTTATGGAAAAAGATTGTACATTTAGGAAGTTCAAATGTAAGGAATATGCCAGAGGAGTTCGCTTAATTACTACCGAATTCTTGTGCACCTTGCCTATTAGAAATTTAAAAGCGTAACTCCACTTGACAAAAAACGACTTTATCAAATCAATGACTTTCAAAGAGCTGCAACTTGAGGTATATTACCACAATTTGCCAGAAGAAGTGTTTCAGGACACTGAGTTGTTTTTCCATCTGAAGTTATTACTAGTGCTGCCTGAGTCTGTTTTCCTAGTTTGGGGAGTCGAGCCACATATACTACCTAACGCCAAAGCGCTGAAATACGAAGGCTTACTAGAATATTTTTCGAAACTAAAAACTTTTCCTCCAGATCAATCTCAAAATGTGTTGCTGGAAAATAGCGTCTTCACTTTCGAGTATCATCCAATAGACGGACATCAACCTCTCTTCCAAAAAGGAGTTCTTTACGTAAAGGAAGAATCCTCAACCGATCAACACGACGCCCAAATACTTGAAAAACTGCCCGTTGCCGCATGTATTTTTAACACGAAAGAGCTAATCGTTACTGCAGCTAATGATATCATGCTATCTTATTGGGATGTCGATAAAAATGTGATCGGAAAACCGCTAGACCAAATTTTGCCCATCCTTCACGACCAACCGTTTATTGCGCTTTTGCAGAATATTTTCCGTACGGGAGAAATACACACCAGTACACAAGCACCCGCCCGACTGCTGCGCAACGGAGTAGAACAAACGCTGTATTTCGACTTCACCTACGTGCCTTTAAAAGATGACAGCGGAAACGTATACGCCATTTTAAGCACCGCCACTGATGTTACTGCACGCGTGCATCTTAACCGAAAAGTTAAAGCAGAACAACAACAGTTTTTAGATTTATTTGAAAATGCAGCGGTTGCAGTAGCTGTTTTAGATAAAAATCTAGTTTTTGAGAAAGCTAACCCATTTTACTTGTCGCTTGTAAATCGAACTGCCGAAGAAATTATCGACCGACCTTTACTGGAAGCCATTCCCGAAATTAAAGGACAGGGATTCGACGAACTTTTACTTGAGGTAATTGCCCGCGGAAAACCTTATGCGGCAAAATCGGAGCGTGCCGAGATTACAAAAAATGGAGCGCTACAAACCATTTATGTGGATTTTACATTTCAACCGCTGATATTAGAAACTGGCGAAATTGAAGGCGTTTTTGTGATTGTAACCGATGTTACGCAATCGGTGATCGTCGATGCTGATAATAAAAGTAAAGAAGCTACGCTGCAAAGTATTCTTGAAAATGCTGCGGCTGGTATTTCTCTGTTTGTGGGTCGCGATTTGGTAATTGAGCTTCCCAACAAGAAAATTGTTGAGCTTTTAGGTAAAGGACCAAATGTAGCAGGCAAAAAGTTAACCGAAGTAATGCCTGAATTACTTACTGAAAACCAATCGATTATTGGAATTTTACACGGTGTTTTTGATTCGGGCATCCCCTACTCTACGCAAGATTCTATGGTAAAAATCGTTCACGACGGTGTGTTACTCGAAAAGTACTACAACTTTACGTATACACCTCTTTTCGACGAAAATAAGAACGTTTATGCTGTCTTGCAAGTTGCCATAGAAGTTACCGATAGCGTCTTGGCACGCAAGAAAATTGTCGAAGCACAAGCTGCTTTAGAACAAGCGGTAGATTTGGCACAATTGGCCACTTGGCAATACGACTTAAAATCGAGCACGCTAATTGGGAATCGTCGTTTTACCGACTGGTTTAAGAATGTGGATGCTTTTGATGCCGATTATTTGGATTTTCAAAAATTTCTCGAAAATATCGCCACACATCCGGAGGAACTTCAAGGGAAAACCGATTTTCGAGACGAGCGCATCAAAATAGAACCCGAAACAGGCAAAAAGCGCATCATTGTCTCGGCAGTGAAAGTTAGTTACGACGACGAACAGAAGCCGGAATACATCTCGGGTACTTCGCAAGATGTTACCGTGCTTCGGCAGAAAGAAGAGGAATTAGAAAAGCTGGTTGCCAAACGAACCAAACAGCTGGAAGTGGTTAATAGCGCACTAGAACAAACCAACCAAAGTTTGGAACAAAGCAATAAAGCGCTGGCACAATTTGCCTATGTAGCTTCGCACGATTTACAAGAACCGCTTCGAAAAATTACCACTTTCGTGAAAATGCTGGCGAGTCATTTAACTGAAAAAGATAGTCGGACGGAAACCTACATCGAGCGAATCATCAATTCTTCCGAACGAATGTCGAATTTAATCCGCGATATTTTAAGCTATTCACAGTTATCGAACGTCGAGACAAAATTTGTGCTTGTCGACCTCAACCAAGTTGTTACTGAGATCCTCGCCGATTTCGACTTGGTAATCGAACAAAAAAATGCGGTTGTTCACGTAACCGATTTACCAACAGTGTCGGGAATTAAGATACAATTGAGTCAGCTTTTTGGAAATGTCATTTCAAATTCACTTAAATATTGTCATGATTCACGACCGCCGCGCATTGACATTAGCTACACAGCAGTAACTGGCGATCAGGTAACTGATTTGAATTTGAGATCAGATTTAAATTATTACCAGTTTACAATTCACGATAACGGCATTGGATTTTCGCAGGAATATGCCGAACAAATTTTCAATATTTTTCAGCGTTTGCACGGAAAGCTAGAATATTCGGGAACAGGTATCGGACTGGCCATGTGCCGAAAAATATGTGAGAATCATTCCGGTGCCATTCGAAGCAGCGGAACCGAAGGTATAGGTGCTACATTCGACATTTACTTACCCGCTTTAAAGAGCTAATTACTAAACTACTGTCTTCGAGAAAAATCTTTTACGTTTAATTCCGTAAGAAAATGCTTACTATCTTTGAGTAAACCAAAAACTAAACGATTATGAATGTAAACTTTATCGCCGTTTTAGGAGCGGCTGCCGTTCCGCTTTTAGTTGGATTTTTATGGTACAGCAAACTACTATTTGCTGATGCCTGGATGAAAGTAGCGAAAATGAAACCCGAAGACCTCACGTCATTTAATCCGGTAAAAGTATTCAGCTTGTGTTTTCTCTTCTCCATTTTTATCAGTTTTGTGCTCCAATTTTTAGTCATTCACCAAACGGGTGCTTTTGGCATGATTGGCGGTGATCCAACTACTGCCAAAGAATCGTTTGCTGCCTTTATGTCTGATTACGGAACTGCTTTTAGAACGTTTAAACAGGGCGCGCTTCACGGTTCTATGACTGGCATTCTTTTTGTGCTTCCGATTTTTGGAATAAATGCCCTTTTTGAAAAATTCTCATGGAAATATGTTCTGATTCACGGCGGATATTGGACGGTTTGTTTAGGCATCATGGGCGGAATTCTCTGTCAATGGGCGTAACCAATACTGAATTAAAAACCACTATTTACGAGAACCCGCAAGCGCTTCCCGACTATTGGGATTCGCTCGCGGGTTCTAATATTTTTTTAAGGCAGTCGTATTTAAGTGCTTGTTACGAAAGCAAACCGAAAAACATGCGCTGTTTTTTTATCGTTGTTCGTACGGAAGATAAACCTTTAAGCATTGCCGTAGCCCAATTTCTAGATTTGAATCAATTAGAAACCTTCGGCGAACGGCAACGTTGCATGAAAACAGTTGTTCGGAATTTTATCTTCAAGAAATTTAGTTCTCATGTGCTTTTTATTGGAAACAATATGCTTAGCGGGCAACATGCTTTTGCGGCTTGCGATGAGACAAATTCGACTAAGGTACTTACCGCGTTACAACTTGCAGCCACGCAAATTAAGGAACGACTGAGGACCGAGAACATTTCGTTACATCTAACCGTTTTTAAAGATTTCGACGCTGCATTCTTACAACAAAATAATCCGAATTTCCCGGACTTTTTCAAGTTTACGACCCAGCCCAATATGGTTTTCGAACAGCTAAGCTCTTTTGCCAACGAGACGGATTATGTTGGCGCTTTTGCAAAGAAATACCGCGATCAGTACAAACGCAGTCGGAAACGCTTGCAGCCAATTACTTCGCGCTTTTTAACGGAAACCGACTTGGCGGATTACCAAAAAACTACTGCCGAATTGTACTTTAATGTGGCGAAAAACTCGGCTTTCAATACTTTTTTACTTCCAGAGAATCATTTTTTGGCATTGAAAAAGCAGCTTCAGGACG
>JAIXTU010000407.1 GCA_027483785.1 Flavobacterium sp. | reverse complement strand
GAGAACATTTTCCCGCTAATTCCTTGGTGATTTTTCATTTTTTCGCCTACAAGAGCCACGATACTCAATTGCGTTTCCACGATTGTCGGATCGATTAGCGATTGCGTTATCTCAATTTGGAAAGCTTTATCGATAGCTTGTTTGGCGGTTTTTGCCTCACTTTCGGTGATTCCCACGCAAATAGAGTGTTCTGAAGACGCTTGTGTAATAAAAATGGCACTGATATTTTCTTGCGATAAAGCTTCGAATAGTCGTTTTGAAAAACCAGAAACGCCCACAATTCCGCTGCCTTCAACCGTTAGTAAAGCAATGTTTTGAATGTGCGTGATTCCTTTGATTGGATTGGCATTTCCTTGAATTTGGTCGGAAATGCACGTTCCGGGATGTTCGGGTTCGAAGGTGTTTTTGATTAAAATCGGAATCGATTTGTTTAAAACCGGTTGAATTGTCGGCGGATAGAGAACTTTTGCACCAAAATGCGATAATTCCATAGCTTCATGGTACAAAATCTCGCTAATCGGAAGTGCTTGCTTCACGATTTTCGGATTGGCTGTGTACATGCCGTTAACGTCGGTCCATATTTCTAAAACTTCCGCCTCGAGCGCTGCCGCAACGATTGCCGCCGTGTAATCGGATCCGCCGCGCCCTAGTGTTGTTGTGTGCTTTTCGTGTGACGAAGCAACGAAGCCGGGCAGCAAATAAATACCGTCGGATTTTAGTGCTTTTTGAATTTGATAATTAGTGATTTCGAAATCAACTTTTGCTTTACCGAATTTGCTGTCGGTTGTAATAATATTCCGACTATCAACATACACAACGTGATCGAGTTGTTGCTGCAACGCTTTTGCGATAATTGTAGACGACATAAGTTCGCCCATGCCCGAAATAGCATCTGAGGTTCGATCAGATAATTCGCCCAATAGAAATACGCCTTTTAGCAAGGTTTCTAGTTGATCGAAATGGTGGTGCAAGGCCGCTTCAGCTTCCGATTTTAACGGTTGCTGTAACAAAGCATCAACCGCTTCGAGGTGTTTGCTTTCTATTTTTCGAATTTCCGTTTCGTACAGTTTAAGACCTTGAGCTGCTAAATGAGCTGCATTCAGCAATAAATCGGTTACGCCTCCTAGTGCCGAAACAACAATAGCAAGCTTTTTTGTTTCTTGATTTTTAACAATATCAACCACCAGTTGAATGTTTTGCGCATTGGCAACCGATGTTCCTCCGAATTTAAGCACTTTCATAAGCGTTCTCCATTAGTATTTTGTCAAAAATAAAATTTTACAACTAAGCACTAAACCCTTTTAAAATTTTTACGAATATGTTAAATTTATGAAATAATATAAGCGTATTTGTTATAAAAATATTTTTTTCGTAGCTGTAAATTGTTAGATTAAGAACGGCTTGAAAACTTTTCGCTTCGAATTAGCATAAAAACTCCTTAAAAAATTTGCAGCAAGCATATTAATATAGACTTTTGAATTAGAGAAGTTATTATGGAAAACACACATTACATTAGCTCAAAAACGCTGACAATTACTCAGGTTTTTCAGATTATTGATCAGGATTTAAAGCTCGATTTATCTGAAGAAGCTCGAGGAAATATCATCAGAAGTAGAAATTATCTTGACGAGAAGCTCCGCAACAGTGAGCAACCCATTTATGGAATTAATACTGGATTTGGGTCGCTTTGTAATGTGAAAATCAGTGATGCTGACTTGTCGACTTTACAAGAAAATCTGGTTAAAAGTCATGCTTGTGGTCTTGGCAAACACATTCCAAAGGAAGTAATCCAACTGATGTTGTTGTTTAAAATACAGTCGCTGAGTTATGGAAATTCAGGAGTGGCTATTGAAACGGTGGAGCGTTTGGTGCAATTTTATAACGCTAAAGTATATCCAGTAATTTACGATTTGGGTTCTTTGGGTGCATCTGGCGATTTAGCTCCGCTGGCGCATTTGGTTTTGCCTTTGTTTGGCGAAGGTTCGGTTTGGTTTGAGAACGAAGTTTACGCTTCCGCAGAAATCAACTCAAGGATGGGTTGGGAACCTATTCGATTGCAAAGCAAAGAAGGTTTAGCGCTATTAAACGGCACACAATTTATGGTCGCTTACGGCGTGTATTCGATTATAAAGTCATCTCGTTTGAATTATCTCGCTGATCTCGTCGGCGCTATGTCGCTCGATGCATTTAACGGTCGTATCGAACCGTTTCACGAACTCATTCACCTGGCTCGACCGCATAAAGGACAAATTGAAACTGCTGCACGTGTTCGTTCGTTTTTGAGCGATAGTTTGCAAATGCAGCATTCGCCTAAACAGGTGCAGGATCCGTATTCTTTTCGCTGTATTCCGCAGGTTCACGGCGCTTCAAAAGATGTTTTAGACTATGTAAAAAAAGTGTTTAAGACCGAATTGAATTCAGTTACCGACAACCCAAACATTTTTGTTGATGAAGATATAATTCTGTCGGGAGGGAATTTTCACGGACAACCGTTGGCTATGGCACTCGATTTTCTTGCAATTTCCGTTTCCGAATTGGGCAGCATCAGCGAACGACGCATTTTTCAGCTCATTTCCGGTTTGCGCCAATTACCGGCGTTCTTGGTCGATAATCCGGGATTGAATAGCGGTTTTATGATTCCGCAATATACGGCGGCAGCTATTGCCAGTAAAAACAAGCAATTGGCAACTCCGGCCAGTATCGATAGTATTGTTTCAAGCAACGGTCAAGAAGATCACGTATCTATGGGTGCGAACGCAGCGGTTAAGACGCTCGAAATCATCGAAAATGTAGAACGAATTTTGGCTATAGAGTTGTTTAATGCGAGTCAGGCTTTATTGCTTCGCGAACATAAAACAGGTTCGGTTTTAGAAGCAGTTTTGGCTGATTTTAGAGAAATTGTTCCTAAGGTAGAAAACGACATTTATATGCATGAGGCACTCTTAAAGAGCGTTGTATTTGTTCGAAATCTAAAAATCGAAGAATCGCTTTATAATTAATTATGAAAATTTTATTGTCTCCGTCAAAGAGTTTGTTAGAGTCTGGTGAATATCCGAACTTCGAATACAGCAATCCGCAGTTTTTGACCAAATCAAAAAAGATTAATCAAACGCTCAAAAAGTTAAAGCCAGCGGATTTAGTGGCACTTCAAGATATTTCGGAAAAGCTAGCTGAACTCAATTACGCACGAAATAAAGCTTTTAAACCACCTTTTAGCTCGGAGAATGCACGTCCGGCGATCTTTAGTTTTAGCGGCGATGTTTACGACGGCTTACAAGCTCACACACTCCCAGCTGAAGTACTTGCCGATTTAAACGAACGTATTATGATTCTGTCGGGCTTGTACGGCGTATTGCGTCCGTTTGATTTTATGCAAGCTTATCGGTTGGAAATGGGAACGGCACTTGGAGTAGGGGAAGCCAAGAATTTGTATGAGTTTTGGAAAAAGGATGTAACCGCGTACGTGAAAAAGCAGCTTTCCAAAAACGAGTTACTGGTTAATTTGGCTAGTAAAGAATACGCATCGGCTGTCGATTTAAAAGCGTTTAAAGCGCAAGTGGTGGATGTGGATTTTAAAGATTTTCACAATGGCCAACTAAAAATGATTTCGTTTTTTGCGAAGAAAGCACGCGGAATGATGGCGCGTTTTCTGGTGGAATCGAAAGCAGACTCTTTAGATGACATCAAGCTATTTAATTCGGAAGGTTATGCTTACGATGAATCGCTCTCAGGT
>JAIXTU010000221.1 GCA_027483785.1 Flavobacterium sp. | reverse complement strand
GTAGATGCTGCAGCGCCGTGTTTTTTCATTTCGTCGGCAACCTTATATCCTTCCAAAATGTGTGTAAATGTATTCACTCTGAAATTGTATTTTTCTGCCAAATTCATTAGCATCAAAATTTCTGATTGTACGTACGAGTGGCAGGTAATAAAGCGTTTTCCATCGAGAATTTCCACCAAAGTCTCAAGTTCAGCGTCTTTTCTTGGAGCTAAGCCCTTGTTTTTGGAAGCGCGGTAATCGGCCCATTCTTTTTTATACGCTACCGCTTTATCGAAATAGTAGGCAAAAGTTTGCTCAACACCCATGCGCGATTGCGGGTAGCGCGACGGATTTTGAATGCCCCAATTGCTTTGCTTCACATTTTCACCTAAGGCAAATTTGATGAATCCGGGTTGGTTTGGGAACAATAAGTTGGCAGCATTCTCGCCCCATTTTAATTTTATGATTGCCGATTTTCCGCCTATCGGATTCGCGGAGCCGTGCAAAAGTTGCGATGTAGTTACGCCACCAGATAAATTCAAATAGATGTTTAAATCCGTTGCATCAACCACATCTTGTATGCTTACTTCTGCACTTGAGTTATGGCCAGCTTCGTTTACCCCGCTAGAAACAGCAATGTGTGAGTGTTCGTCGATGATACCGCTCGTTAAATGTTTGCCTGTAGCATCGATCACTTTCGCAGTGCCCGCGGCTAAATTTTTTCCAACGGCTTTAATTTTTCCGTTGCTTACCAAAACATCTGTTTGAACGAGTATACCTTCTTTTTCATTGGTCCAAACGGTAGCATTTTTAAACAATACGTCTTCTTTCGTTGCTTTATTGGTCAGACCGTAAGCGCCGTTAGGGAAACGCGCCGGCAGTACTTCGTAAGGTGTTGGTGCTTTTTCAGGAGTTACTTTTTCTGCGAGAGCTGTTTTTTGTAATGAAAAAGGTACTGTTTTATTATCTAGTAAAACCGCTGTCCCGGCTATATTTTCGGCATTTACAACGTTTGCCGATAGTCGATTAAAATTCGTGGTAAGCGAATCGGCGGGTTTTAACAACAGTTGCAAACGATCGCGAGAATAGCTTAGTTTGGAGTTGTATTTAACGCCGGCCAAGTCGGTAACTTCCGATTGCGCTGCTGCGGTAGTTCCGGTTATTTTTACCGTAAATTCCTGATTGTTCATACTGAGTTTGTACGTACCGCGAATGTCGATTTGTTTGCGATCTGCCAAAACGTAAGGAACTCCTTGTGTGTACGTTTCATACCAAACGGTTTCGGGTGTAAAAAGCGGACCGTTAGCAACGATGAAATTTGCTTGCTTGCCAACAGCAATGCTTCCCATTTTCGAATCCAACCCCACTAATTTTGCAGGTGTAATCGTAAGAGCATCAAGTGCTTGGTCTGGATTTAGTCCGTAAAGTATTGCTTTTTGAACATTGGTTCTAAACTCGTCTGCTTTTTTCAAATCGGCCAAGGTAAAGGCAAACGGAATGTTGCTTTTTGCTAAGGTAGCCGGATTTGCAGGCGCTTGATTCCAATAGAGTAAGTCAGAAAAATCGATTTGGTTGGCGAGGTTTGCATCAGAAACATCGTACGCTTCGGGAAACAACAGCGAAGTGATTACTGCGGTTTGTGCTTTTTTCAAATCGTCAATAATCAAATAATCCGTTCCGCTGGTTTTAACTATGGTTTGAAATCCGAATTCTTGTTGAAGTTTTAAGGCACGAAGCGCACTTTGATGATCGCGTACTTCGAATATTTTAGGAAGCGACAACTGTTCGTTAAATGCTTGTAAGTCGGCGTCTTGAATACCGTTATTTTTCGCCCAAAGTGCGTCGTTATAGAATTGACGTAACAAAGCGATGCTTCCCATCAATGAAGTCGGATACGATTGTATGGCTGCTGCACTGCGGTCGAAGCTATAAAAAGTAGCTGCTTTTGGATTTAGAATGCGCTTAGCTGAGTTTTCGAGCAGTAAAGAAATGGCAGTTCCGGTACCGCGTGCAATGCCGTCGCGTTGATGTGTAACTACTGTTGAGAATCCGTTCTTTAAAAACGACTCTGCTTTTTCCGAATCAAAATTAAACAACGACGCAGCTTGTTGGTGTGCTTTGATGTTGTCGTTCCAGTAAAAGCCTTTCGCCGGTAAATCGTAAACAGGTGAATTGCGGTAGTTTGAATTGGGTTTTGAAATTCCGAAATTGCTGTAAATGTCTATAAATGAAGGATAAACAGACAATCCTTGCAAATCTTCGACGAGGTAATTTTTAGGAACACTCAAATTTTGACCTACTGCTTTGATGATGCCATCCGAAACTAAAATCGTGGCATTTTCAAGTAATTGTCCGTTTCCGGTGTAAACTTTACAATTCGTAAATGCTTGATTTTTTGTGGTTTGAACCTGAGTAGATTCGTTGTTGGGAAAGTAAATTTGACCGTGAAGTGCTACTGGCAGAAACAGCAACAAAACCTTTAATTTTTTAAACATACTGTAAGATTATCGACCAAATTTAGTAAAATACGGTTGAGTGACCTTGTTAAATGATAAATCTGCCTGAAATCTTCTCTTTTTTAAAAATTACGGTTTTTCCGTAAAATTGTTTTTAAGCACCTTTTTACCTTCGTTGTATCTAAGCCTAAATTGTTTGAATATATGCCATTAGTTAAAATTTACGGAAGCGCCGTTTTTGGTGTCGATGCTACAACAATAACCGTTGAAGTCCACATGGACAAAGGAATTGGTTACCATTTGGTTGGTTTACCCGATAGTGCCGTTAAAGAAAGTAGTTACCGTATTGCCGCTGCTTTAAAAAATTCAGGTTATAATTTCCCAGGTAAGCGAATTACAGTTAATATGGCTCCAGCCGATTTACGTAAGGAAGGATCGGCCTACGACTTAACCCTAGCAATTGGAATTTTAATCGGTTCCGGGCAATTGCATGCGACCGATATTGAACAGTATATCGTTATGGGCGAATTGTCTTTAGACGGTAGTTTACAGCCCATTCGCGGCGCACTGCCCATTGCCATCAAAGCCAAAGCCGATGGATTTAAAGGTTTTTTACTTCCGATACAAAACGCTGCAGAGGCGGCTATCGTTGCTGGTTTCGACGTGTATGGCATTTCTAATTTGGCTGAAATAGTAGGTTTTTTATCAGGCGAATTAAATCTCGTTCCACAAAAGCCACAAGTAGCTATTCCGCAAGAACATGAGCTGGAACGCGATTTAGATTTTGCAGATGTAAAAGGACAAGAAGGAATTAAGCGGTGTATGGAAATTGCTGCTGCTGGCGGACACAACATTATTTTAATTGGCCCGCCCGGATCGGGAAAAACCATGCTGGCCAAACGTTTGCCCTCTATTTTACCTGAAATGAGTTTGCAAGAAGCGCTCGAAACCACAAAAATTCATTCGGTGGCAGGAAAGGTAAAATCGGCAGGATTGATTTCGAGACGACCTTTTCGGAGTCCGCACCACTCATGCTCGTCGGCGGCTTTGGTTGGTGGCGGCAGTTTTCCGCAGCCTGGGGAAATTTCTTTGGCACACAACGGCGTTTTGTTTCTCGACGAATTACCAGAATTTAAGCGCGAAGTTCTCGAAGTGATGCGCCAACCTTTAGAAGATCGTGAGGTAACGATATCACGAGCCAAATTTACAATCACTTATCCGGCGTCGTTTATGTTAGTGGCCAGTATGAATCCGAGTCCCGGGGGGTATTTTAACGACACCAACGCTGTGGTGAGTAGTTCTACCAATGAAATGTTGCGGTATATGAGTAAAATTTCAGGTCCGTTACTCGATCGAATCGATTTACATATAGAAGTGAGTCCGGTTCCGTTTGAAAATCTTTCGGATAAACGACCGGCAGAAAGCAGTGCATCGATACGAGAACGTGTTCGTATGGCGCGAGAACGGCAGCACAAGCGATACGAATCGGTGATTGACGTGCATTACAACGCGCAAATGTCGACTCGTTTGATCCGCGAATTTTGTGCACTCGATGAGTCGAGTCTGTATTTGCTGAAATCGGCTATGGAACGATTAAACTTGTCGGCGCGTGCTTACGATCGAATTCTAAAAGTTGCGCGCACTATAGCCGATTTAGACGGATCCGATCAGATTGCGCCGATGCACATTGCCGAG
>JAIXTU010000377.1 GCA_027483785.1 Flavobacterium sp. | reverse complement strand
TTCTCCTCCTCCAGCGGCTTGAGCCGCTTGGCTTCGGATACGTCCATACCACCGAACTTCGCCTACCAGGCGTAGAACGTCTCACTGCTGATCCCGTGCTTGCGACACACCTCGGCGGTAGGCCCCCCCTCTTCCTGCTCACGCAGGACAGCAATGATCTGCTCTTCCGTAAATCTCGATCGCTTCATCGTCCGGTCCTTCATTCAGGCCGGACTCTAAGCTCAGTTGGAGGATTTTGCGGGGGTCACATCAACAATAGGCAACTTCAAAACCCCTTTACAGTTTTAAAAGCCTCAATAATAGAATCTCGCATTGTCATATTTGAATAATAAGAATTTATATATTCAGCGCCACTCTTCGATACAGCGAGCCATTCTTGGTCACTAGTTGCCAATAGATCCAATACAGCAAGAGCGAAAGATTTAGAATCATCCCTAATAAAGGAAATACGATTTAAATTATTTATACCTTGAGCGCCGATGCTTGTCGTTACAAGTGGAACGCCGTAAGCCAGCGCCTCTAACGTCTTTGACTTAATTCCTGCACCGAACCGAAGTGGAACTACAGCAACCCGTGCTTTACTATAAATGTTAATAAGCTCTTCGTCGCTTACCCAGCCGGTAACCTCAACGATATCGGAATGAAGAGCCAAAACTTCTTTGGATGGATTTGAGCCGACTAATTTTAGTCGCGCACGTGGGTCGGCAGAGAAAACCTGCGGCCAAATTTCAGTTACGAACCAAACTGCCGCATCCACGTTAGGGGAGTGAGAGAAACCTGCGACAAACACAACATCTTTGCTCTCAGGCGCAGCATTTCTTGAAGTCGGAAAAAACTCATAAGGCTGCAAGACCAGAGCATTTGCCGATGGACACAGGTTTTTTACGACGTGAACTTCCGATGAAGATGGATATAGAACTAGATCAGATTTTTTCCAAATCGATAATTCTGTTTCCATAATTTCTTCCGCCTGGTTTGCAACAGCGGGATCCGGATCACCCATCATCCTTAAGTGGTGTAGATCGTGCCCGTAAAATATCACGGGCACCTTAGAAGAACTGAGTATTAAATTTATGTATTTTGAAGCGATTTGTGGTCGAGATAATAAAACAGCATCAATCCACCGAAGATTATCAGCAATCCAATTATTTTGATCAATAGAATTCCCATAAACAACCTCTACACCCAGCGCCTGAAGCGATGTTGTGTAGTCACTTTTTCGCATATTGTCGGGAATGAAAACGATGTGCCAGTTTTCGTTTAAAAGAATTTTTATTATTGAGAAGACCGTTCGCGATCCGGCGTCACGATCTGGCTCAGGAACGTAATGGTCGATAAAGAGAATAACCTTTTTTGTTTCGCAACGAGCGGCTACGGGTATACGATACCCGCTCGGTTGTCTTGTCAACAATTCGTGAGACCAACGCGCGAAAAGCTTTTCATTGTTAACGATTTGGAACGCCTTTACTCCGGAAGTCGTGTCCGCTCCATGACTTTTCCCTTCCAGATGCAAAACTACGGAAGCGGGCTGATATAAGACATGTAAGCCTTGCGCTCGCATACGAAACGCAAGGTCCGAGTCTTCGCAGTACGCCGGAGCAAAATGCTCATCGAAGCCGTCAAGGTTAAACCAAACGTCGGAGCGAACCATCAACGAGGCGGCGGAGCAGTAGTCCACTCTGCGAACAAAGTTAAATCGATAATCCTCCGTGTCACTTCCACGCCCATAATTCCAAGCGCTTCCATCCCGCCAAATGATACATCCCGCTTCTTGGAGGGTTCCGTCAGGATAAACAAGCTTTGAACCTACCGCCCCTACATTATCATCGACAAAGCTCTCAAATAAAGAGACAATCGAAAATGGCGCTAGTAGAGTATCATTATTTAACAAATGTATATAACGTCCTTTTGCGCTTTTTGAAGCGCGGTTACAGCTCGCCAGGTATCCAATATTCTCATAATTTTCAATAAAAATAATCCCGTTAATATTTTTTATTTCACCAAGACGGGGATCGTTAGAGTTATCATCTATTACAATTACTTCAATATTAAGTCCACTGCTTGCAGATTTCAATGTAGATAAGCAGTCTAAAGTCATGTCAACATTTCCATACATTGCAATAACAATCGAAACATCTATATAATCATATTTATCAAAAAAAATCCCCTCCCGTTTGGTTTGTATAGAAGAAAATATGTCATTATTAGTATTCAAATTATTAAATTTATTTTTCCGGTATGAATTTCTCTTTTTTTTATCAAATGGATGCCGAATAATCGCATTTAGATTTATTTTTATTTTTGGATCGAACATAAGCGTGCCCATTTATGAATCGCGATTTTGCGTAAAGATAAGGACGATAATCGTTTTTGTCGAGTGTGCTGTGCCCCAGCCTTCCATTCGGTGGCTGTCAGAGTCCTTGGGGATGACGTGCACCCCTGAAATGGCGCGGTTTTTGGTTAGAGTTTGTTTCTCGAGGAGAAGGACGGATGAAGCGATACAGGTTTTCAGACGAGCAGATCATCGCGATCGTGATGGAGCAGGGGGGGGGCATAACGACCGCCGAGGTCGGCCTGCGGCACGAGATCAGTTCGGCGACGTTCTACAAATGGAAGGTCAAGCATGGCGGCTTGGAGGTATCGGAGGCAAAGTGGCTGCGTTCACTGGAGAATGAGAATACCAAGCTGAAGCGGTTGTTGGCCGAGGTGATGCTGGATTTCGCCGTGTTGAAAGACATTAGCGCAAAAAAATGGTGACGCCCGACGCGAAGCGGAATGCGGTCGCCCACGCCCGGGAGAAGTTCAGGCTGAGCGAGCGGCGGGCGTGTCGTCTGTTCGGTGTGGCGAGGCGCCCATGCTGTGCCCCCCCCCGCCTGTCATCCAGCGGCTGCCAGTGTCCTTTTGTGAGAGTTTCG
>JAIXTU010000108.1 GCA_027483785.1 Flavobacterium sp. | reverse complement strand
CAAGTGAAAAAAAGTGATTTTAATATCGCCCTAGGAAAAACAATTAAGGAAATTCGCACAACGCTACAGTTGAGCCAACTTGACGTGGCTAGTAAAATAGACGGTGAATTTGATACAACAAATTTATCGCGCATTGAGTCCGGAAGAATAGCAACGACAGTTTTTACTTTAGACCGAATTTGCCGAGCTATGGGAATTTCACTTGAAGACTTTTTTAAGGCTCATAGCCGCCGAAAATGATTTACGTAAAGTAAAAAGTGTTTGTAAGATTCCCCCAATCTTTCAATCTCCCAATCTCCCAATCTCCCAATCTCGAAATCTTGTAATCTTCTAATCTTGTAATCTCGAAATCTCTAAAAAACAAAACTCCGGTAATCAGCCGGAGTTTCAATCATCAATCAAAAAACGACCAGTTAATCAGACTGTTGTTCGCCGTAAAAATCGTAAAACTTATGAGTTATCCCAAATAAGTTTTTAAAATTTTGCTTCTTGAGGTATGTTTTAAGCGTCTGATCGCTTTTTCTTTAATTTGTCGAACGCGTTCGCGAGTCAAATCAAAGGTTTCACCTATTTCTTCTAATGTCATCGGATGTTGGTCGCCCAAACCAAAATACAAGCGCACTACATCGGCTTCTCTTGGCGGTAATGTTTCTAACGAGCGCTCAATTTCGGTACGCAACGATTCGTGAATCAATTCGCGATCCGGATTTGGCGACTCGCCCGAACGCAATACGTCGTACAAGTTCGAATCTTCACCTTCAACCAAAGGCGCATCCATCGAGAGGTGACGACCAGAGTTTTTCATCGACTCCTTTACGTCGTTTACTGTCATGTCGAGTTCTTTAGCAATTTCCTCGGCACTAGGCGGACGCTCGTTCGATTGCTCCAACAAGGCGTACATTTTGTTAATTTTATTAATCGAACCAATTTTGTTTAGCGGCAAACGCACAATACGCGATTGCTCGGCCAAAGCTTGTAAAATCGATTGTCTAATCCACCAAACGGCGTACGAAATGAATTTAAATCCACGTGTTTCGTCGAAACGTTGTGCGGCTTTTATCAATCCTAAGTTTCCTTCATTGATCAAATCCGGAAGCGTAAGTCCTTGATTCTGATATTGTTTAGCAACCGAAACCACGAAACGCAAGTTGGCTTTGGTAAGCTTTTCTAACGCGCGCTGGTCGCCGGCTTTAATCTTCTGTGCCAATTCAACTTCCTCATCAGCGGTAATCAAATCAACCTTTCCGATTTCCTGTAAATACTTGTCTAACGATGCAGTTTCCCTGTTGGTAACCTGCTTGGTAATTTTGAGTTGTCTCATTTTTTAACTCCTTGCTGTTATGGATACAATTCTTTTACGCACAATGCATTTAAAAAGTTACACACAACCTAAAATTTCTTTCAAATTATTTGAGAATTAAACGTAAAGATCTGATTATGTAATCTTTATTTTTTTGGGCAATCCGCTGCGGCAGTACTGGAAATTTCGTAAACCGCAGCGTCGCGCTTTTTGCTGCAATGGTTCGTAAACAGCTGCGGCGCACCGTCGTTTTTGCGTGCTTCCGTTGGTCGCCCTTAAAAACTGCGGTTCGCACGCGCTGTTTTTTGTCCCATTTCCGCGTCAATCGCTATTGCGGCGTATCGTTTCCAGAAAACCTACATCAAAAGAAGTATCCAAAACGCAAGTTTTCAAATACGTCTACCGAATGGGGTTTGCTATTGTTTTTAAAATGTAAAGGTTGATTGCGATTCTATCAAAACTACTTTTTCTAGCACGTATTTCGCGTTAAGGACAGCAGCGGCATCCCCAAAAACGGGCGGGTTTGTCGTGGGTTTTTGGGATACAGCGAATGGCCTGACCGGCGGTTTTTTGCGGCTGTGCCCCTAGGCCTGCCGGAAAAAAGTGCAGGGAACGCCCAAAAAAGGAAAGAAAATGCTAGAAATGGAAAAGTTTGTGCCAAAAAAAATCGACTCCGAAGAGCCGATTCTGTTTATCTAATTTCTTGATTTTGAATTAAATCGATGAAAAGATTGATTTTGTTTTTGAGTTCCTTTCGCTGAACGATAAAATCGAGGAAACCGTGCTCGAGCAGGAATTCCGACGTTTGGAAACCTTCGGGCAAATCTTTTCCGGTGGTGTCTTTTACCACACGCGGACCAGCAAAACCGATTAAGGCTCCGGGCTCGGCTATGTTTACGTCGCCCAACATCGCGTACGAAGCGGTAGTTCCGCCGGTAGTTGGGTCGGTACACAACGAGATGTACGGCAATTGCGCTTCGGCCAACTGTGCCAATTTAGCCGACGTTTTTGCCAGCTGCATCAACGAATATGCAGCTTCCATCATACGTGCGCCACCCGATTTGGAAATCATCACAAACGGTAAACGGTTTTTGATGGCGTAATCGATACCGCGGGCAATTTTTTCGCCCACTACGGCGCCCATCGAACCTCCGATGAAGGCAAAATCCATACAGCAAACCACCAAATCTTTACCTTTCGACTTACCAACGGCAGTGCGAACGGCATCTTTCAGTTTGGTTTTTTCCTGCGCGTCTTTGAGTCGGTCGGAATATTTTTTTGTATCGAAAAAGTGCAGCGGATCTTTAGAAGTCATTT
>JAIXTU010000169.1 GCA_027483785.1 Flavobacterium sp. | reverse complement strand
CGATGAACACGAAAGCGTTTCAAAAACGCTAGAGTATGCTTACGACGATTGGTGCATTGCACAAATGGCTCAAATTTTGAACAAAAAAGACGATTATGCCTATTTCATGAAACGTTCTCAAAGTTGGAAAAATATTTTCGATTGGAATACAGGCTTCATGCGACCAAAGAAAAACGGCGGTTGGGATAAACCGTTCGATCCGCGTGAAATCAACAACAATTTTACAGAAGGAAATAGTTGGCAATATTCGTTTTTTGTGCCACAAGACATTCCAGGAATGATCGAAGCCTACGGCGGAAACGAGAAATTTGAAGCCAAACTCGACGAAATGTTTAATTCCGAAAGCAAAACCACCGGAAGAGAACAAGTCGATGTTACCGGATTAATTGGTCAGTACGCACACGGAAACGAACCCAGTCATCACATGGCGTATTTGTACAATTACATCGGAAAACCCGAAAAAGCCTCCGAAAAAGTACACTACATTCTAAACAATTTTTACAAAAACACACCTGATGGTTTAATTGGCAACGAAGACTGCGGACAAATGAGCGCTTGGTACGTATTGAGTTCAATGGGAATTTATTCAGTTACTCCAGGACAAAAAACATGGTCAACTTCTAAACCAATTTTCGAAAGGTGTAAAGTCAATTTTGAAAACAAATCTTCTAAAATAATTACAAATACTACTTCAAAATATGATTTAGTAACTTTTGATGCATACAGTGAAAAAGATGATTTACCTCCAGTAGCGACAGAATTGGTATATACAGAAAAAGAATACACTTATATCATCCCAGTTCCAGTAATTGAAGCCGAAAGTAAATCGTTTAAGGATAAAATGACTGTAAAAATTGAATTCAGTAACTTGGAACAGAGAGATTACCGAGGTCAAGGCATTAAATACAGAGTACTTGATGAAAATAATAGAAACCCTGAATTTGAACATTATAGCGAAAACATCGAAATCACTAAATCATCGATAATAGAAGCTTTCGTGATAAGCTCTATTGAAGCAAAGGGCCCAACTAGCAACACCGTCTCGGCAACCTTCTTCAAAAAACCAAACAACTATACCATCAACATCAAATCCAAATACAATCCGCAATATCACGCAGGTGGAATCGATGGTTTACTAGACGGCATTTTCGGCACAACCAATTGGCGAAAAGGCGATTGGCAAGGATATCAAAGTCAGGATTTTGAAGCCGTTGTCGATTTGCAGGAAATCAAATCCATCTCCGAAATTCATTCCAATTATCTGCAAGACCAACGCTCGTGGATTTTAATGCCAACAAAAGTGGAATATTACACTTCTTTGGATAATGTCAATTTTACATTACTCGGAACCAGTAGTAATGATGTAAATCCGAAACAGGAAGAAAACAGCATCAAAGATTTCCGATGTATCTCAACGCCAGTAAATGCTCGATATGTTAAAGTCAAAGCCTATAACTTTGGCAAACTTCCTCAATGGCATCAAGGTTTTGGAGGCGATGCTTTTATTTTTATTGATGAAATAACGATTAAATAAAGCCTACAACCCTTCAAAAGTTCGAAACTCTTGAAGGGTTTTTTCGAAAAGTAGTTCAAAACCTTTGAAGGGTTTATAAAAAAAATGAAAATAGCCTTAATACAAACCACACTGTTCTGGGAAAACCCAACCGAAAACCGCAAGAACTTTACCCAAAAGATCAGCGATTTAACGGCAAACGTCGATTTAATCGTGCTTCCAGAAATGTTTACTTCCGGTTTTACCATGAATCCGAAAGCGGTTGCCGAAAGCATGAAAGGCGAAACGATAAATGGGCTGAAACAGTTAGCAAAAGCGAAAAATTGCGCCATTACAGGAAGTTTAGTTATCGAAGAAAACGGAAAATTCTACAACCGATTGGTTTTTATATTTCCCAACGGCAAGGTTCAACACTATAACAAACGCCATTTGTTTACGCTAGCGGGCGAGCAACAGAATTTCCAAGCAGGCAATCGTCGAGAAATTATTCTGTACAAAGGAGTTCGTATCATGCCGCAGATTTGCTACGATTTGCGCTTTCCGGTTTTTAGCAGAAATAAGAACGATTACGATTTATTGATTTACGTAGCGAACTGGCCCGAAACCCGTATTTTGGCTTGGGACACGCTTTTGAAGGCACGTGCTATTGAAAACATGAGTGCCGTAATTGGCGTAAATCGGATTGGCGTTGACGGGAAAAACTTGTCGTATCCCGGCCATAGTGCGTTTATCGATTGTTTGGGAAATACCCAAGTAAAGGTATTGAACGACGAGCATACCGAAATCGTGGAAATCGATTTTGAATTTCAGCGACAGCAACGGGAAAAACTGGGGTTTTTAAACGATGCCGACGCTTTTGACTTGCGCTAACGCCTCAGATCGAAATCTTGGTTAACATCCCAATTGGCGCGTACGTCGAGAAGTTCGGGGAAGTAAATGACCTCTTCGGGTTGTTTGTTTTCAAGAATATTTCCAGAATCAAACACGCCGTTTCCGTTGGTGTCGATAATTACGCGAACATAAAATTTATTGGGTTCCAGGCCTTCGAAAAACACTTGTTGACTTTCCGAAACCACACTTTCATAGAGAACTTTTCCTTT
>JAIXTU010000358.1 GCA_027483785.1 Flavobacterium sp. | reverse complement strand
GGGGTAAAAAGTACTTAGATAAGCTTAGTTCGGTTACAGCTGTTTGTGCCGAAATTGAAAAGTTACAAAACCAACGCTCTAAGTAAAGCTTCCAGAGAAGATGTTCGGATTCTAGCTTAATAGTTTTTCCACCTAGATCGAGTTTTTGTGCAGCCGGTTCAAAAATCTGCCAACGCTTCGGATAATAATCGGCATCGTTATCGCGCGCTCTTTTCTCTTCTGTGAAATTATGAAGTGGGCGAATAATTTTTCCACCGTTTTTCTCACCAAACCAAGCACTCCACCACGAAAAAGTTGAGTTACTGATTACAAAATGTTTTGCTATAGAAGCGGCGGCAAGTTGTTCCAATGCAGAAAGGCCTTCAGGAAAAAACACATTAGGTAAAAAATCGAAATGAAACTTCGCGTACGCCAAATCGTCGCTGCAAACTAATAGGTTTTTAGATTCCCAATCTGGAAATTCGGTAAGTAAGGCGTGTAGATAATATGAGATGGGCAATTGATAATAATCGGGATGATTGACAAAATCGCCTCTGCGAATGCTTATTAAAACGACTTCTTTCTCAAAACATAAATGCATTTTTTGCTTAACATGAGTAACGTAATCGGGTTTGAACGTAAAATAATGATTAGTTTTCGTTACATCGAAAAACAACTCGGATTGAAAATAGCCAAACAAATCGGCATCCTTCTCAAACGAATAAGGACTGTATCCAAACTTCGGTTCTGAAAAACGCTCGGGAATTGCTCCTTCCAAAACAGGTAATTCTTTTAAAAACGCATGTTGATGGCTCCATTTTGGAAATGCAAAATCTTGATTATTTCGAATTGCTATACCCATGGTCGACGCAATCTGAAATAACTGATTTCCAAGATTTCCTTTTTTCTCAAGTTGTGAAAAAGTGATCATTGCAATAACTTCAAATAATTCTGTACCATGTTTTCTAAAGAAAAATGCTTACGAATAGTATCGCTTACATTCGAATCTAAAACAATAGATCCGCGCCATAACTTCTCCAAAGCAATTACCCAAGCATTAACGTTCTTCGCTGGAAGAATTAATCCGTTTTTTCCATGATGTACCGCTTCTTTATTACCTCCAACAGGCGTTGTAATAACGGGCACATTAGCGGCTAAACTTTCCAATATACTCAAGCTAAAACATTCCATGTGCGTAGGTTGCAGCAAGTAATCGTAATTTGCCAATTGTTGCTTGATGGTTGGAGAATTACCTCGAAAATTAAAATTTTGTCTTACTTCAAATCGATCGCAAAGTTGAAACAGCGCTTCTTCATACGGACCGGATCCAAAAACATCAATTTGAAGCTCTTTTTTGATGTTCTCTTCTAATAATGAGACGGCGGCAACAAGATCTTGAATTCCCTTTGTTTCACGCAAGTGCGAAACCACAACAAACTTTGGTTTTACGGTTTTGCGATCTGTTCTAACTTGAATATCTGCTGCGATGATTCCGTTATAGATACAAGTTGTACGATCTCGTATCACACAACCAAAATCGGCAATGAGTTCTTTAACTGTATAGTTAGAAACTCCAACGAATCGATCAATATAACAACCATACAACAAGCCTTTTACACGCTTTTCAATTCGCTTTTTAAACGGATAACCACCAAGTGGTCTCGGATTGTGATCTACGGCAATGAAGTTCTTTTTAACCAGTGGTCGCGCCATCTTATAAAAGGGCGTGCATAACTCGAGAAAATGTGTAAAAACGTAATCAAACTTCTGGTTGTAGCTCAAAAAGCTATCTTCGACCGATAAACCTTCGCTCGAAACGATATGCAATTCACTGTATTGTCCGTGCTCGCTATTGTTCGGAAAGAACCACACCGGATTCCAGCCTAATTTCTTCGCTTCATAGTCAAACTTCCAAAAAAAATAGTCCATCCCACCGACCCGATCGGGGAGCAAACGGTAAGCACATAGGATTGCTAATTTTTTCATTTTAGTAGGTAAAAGGTAGTTCCGTTCAGCAAAATTGCCGACTCTGGTTTAATTCTAACTGCAAGATACGACGGTAATTCATGGGGCTGACAGTCGGTAAATAAAAAGCTAAAAGGAAAAGCTTCTAAAAAACGCTGTTCAAGGCCAATCTTCGTTTGAATATTTTGTTGTTTTCTCCAAATGGAAATGGCGCTATTCTTCGAAGAAAAATCAAAAACAGAAAGTTCTAACGCTCGTAAATTAACTACATCTAATCTTGCGTTAGCATATAGTAAAATATCAGCTCCGCGCTGATTGAAATTTTCATTGTAATTGTCGAATGTTTGTTTGTAATACGTTACGCCAAGGGGAAAATCGATTTCTGCAATTTGTTTGTTAAATCTGTTCACAGTGAACTCATCAGTGTTCCAAATAGACTGACAGTTATAAAAACCCACTGAAAACTGCTGTTGAATAAATCCAACTAGAGCAACAACAAGGAATGCGTATTGAAATAGGTGCTGATTTCGTTCTCTAATTACTAAAAGAAGAATTAGTAATGATGCGAAAACAGGACCCAACAGATTTAAATAGAATTGATAGGAATTAGGAGTCGGAAAAACTAGGATTCCCAATAACATTCCCGAACTAAGAATAAGTAAGGGCCAAAGAAAAATCGCCAAACGTATTTTTCTCCGAAGAAATAGCAGCACGAACACGAGATAGCTTCCCATAACTAAACCTCCATTTCGTCCGACATCAATCAAAGCTCCTTCCAAAGCCTTATAAATTTCAGTAGCTGAATTTAAAATTACCGTTGGTGCAGTTGCATAAAACGCTGTTTGATCGTCTTGATAGCTATAATAAAACAATCCGAAATACAAAATCGAAAAAAATATGGCAGTGGTAAGCCAATAATTTTTCAAATAGAACTTATAATCGAATATCATCCATAAAAAAACGACAGCATAAACTGGAAATGTAGTTTGCATAAGTAAGGGAAGCAGAGCTAAATAAACAACCGAAGTGTTTTCTTTCCAACCGTGCTTGTAAATAGAACAGAATAAACGCAAAAAGACGATGTAGTAAATCCACAGTTTATGGTAGCTTGAAACTGAAATGAGCGCTAATTTCTCATCGCGTAACAACCATGAAGTAAAGTAATCTGCCAAAAAGAAATTGACGAGAATCGCGGATACAAACAACAGAATTTGGGAAGAGTACTGCGACTTAAACAATTTAAAAAAAGTGAAAGAAACCGCAGTGAAAACTAAAGGTCTATAAATTAACTGTACTGACTCTAAATCGGCAAGCGGCAAAAACTTATTTAAAACAGCTAAAATCCATGTGTCGACGCTGCGATACGGAACCGCGAAACTCGTATTTTCAAGGATAAAGTGCTTGGCATTCAAATAATTCTCTACGCCAAATTCGTTAAAGTATGATGCAATCTTAGCATAAAAATGATAATCGGGATGAGGCATATCAACACCTACCGAATCCCAATCAAAAACAGCTAAAAAATTAAGACAAAAAGTAGCTGTAAATAGCTTGCAAAAAAGAAGTAATTCGCTAGCTGTCTGTGCTTTTGAATCCTTAAAGAAAAAATAAACCAACAGCGGAAGTAAACCTAAGGCAATCGTTTTTCCTGTTGTAACGATAGTGGCGAACACCATTAAAAAAAACAGCGCATAGAATTCGAGAGGTCTCGATTTTGCTAAGATTACAACTGATTTCATGACAAACCTTTTTCCTACTCTTTTGACTTTAATGAGGCTTCCTTTTGCGCTAAAGAATACAATTCTTCCGTTATCCGAGAGTTTACCTGCTCCAGCGGAAAACCTATTTGTAAGTCAACAAACGACTTCCGCTGCGCCGACTTGTCGTCTCCATGCAACAACAACCGATTAATTGCCTGTAAGAACTGGTTTTCATCGGTTACAATATGACTCGCTTTCAACTCGACCAATGGAATCAAATGTTGAAACTTTAAATATTTTTGATCGTCCCAATAGCCGTTGTTTCCGTTCCCAAAAACCGGATTTACTACGGGCTTGTCAAATAAAAACGAATCTATAGTAATGGTAGATAACACATTTATCGTGAACGCCGCGTGGGTTAAAATCGATTTCAAATCGCTCAAATCTTGAAAACTCGGTACGCGTTGCGACCAACTTTCGGTGAAGGGCGTTTTTGCCACTTTCCAGTCGGGATAGTTCCACTTAAAGAACGGATACTTTTCTGCAACTGCTGCAAAACGTCCGGGAACTTCTGCCGGTGAAGTACGCACCAAAACATTCACGGCTCGAGCCAACGTACCTGCTTCTATAAACGAACCCAAAAAATCTAAATAAACGGGATCGTTTTTGATGGTCGAGTCGTTACACGTATACACAATTAGCGGTAAATCCGGATTTAAATCGAACTTTCGAAATAACGTTTCTCGATCACTTGTAAATCGACTGTCGATAAAAGGTACAAATTGCGGCGTTCCCACGATGGAAATTTGCTGCTCGGTAATTCGAGGATAGAATTCCAGTAATTCGGCCTTCATCAACGAACTCCAAACTAAATAATGCGAGAACGAGCCAGCCATCCTACCTTTTGATGCTAAGTTATCCCACGAAAAAACAAAAGTCGCTGTAGGCAAAGCAAGTGCTTTCGCCGCTTTTAATAAAGGCCCAATTATAGGCGGTCGTTGATGCGTAAAAAACAAAACATCTGGGAGGGTGCGTAGTAAAATGTCGCGATATTCCTCTAAAATAGACTGCCCAATAAAACTATTGTACTGCAAACGCTCGGCACCCAACACAACTCCTTCGCTATGAAAGACCTTAGAAATCAAATAAATACCTCGATTTACGGTTCCTTTCGGATTCCAAGCCGTTGAACGCGTGCGTTGCAAACTATTGCGAATACCAAAATTGTGTTTGGCGTGCCGCTGCATGTGTGCTACTTCCTTAAACTTGCGAAACATCCAAGTTAGAAAACGCTCATCGGACGGGCGCAAAGGCACAATTTCAACACGATCCGGAAATGTGGGATAAACCTCGGCAGGCAAAAAACTTAAAATCACAATGCGGTCAAATACCAGCAATGCCTCCGAAACAAAATCATTTACAATGAAATTGCGAAAGCCTACGCCATCAGTAATGACCAATCCAAGAGTGCGGTTGTAGTAATTTTGCATTAAAACGAATATACGTTCATTTTCGTTGTAAATGCAAACGATTTGAACTTATTCCAATTCGTGCAAAGTCTTTACAATCGTTTTATTGACAGCGCTTAACGGTACGCTTATCTGTAAGTCTACAAAAGACTTTCGCGCTGCTGCCTTATCATCGCCGCCAGAAAGTAAAAAATTGATAGCCGTTACGTATTGGTTGGTATCTTTAACAATCAAACTCGCATTTGCACGCTCGAGAACCTCTAAATGTCTGAATTTTAAAAACTTCTGATCATTCCACAAACCATTGCTTCCCGTTCCAAAAACGGGGTTTATCAAGGGAATATCAAAAATAAACGAATCTATGGTGATGGTCGAAAGTACATTGATCGTAAATGCTGCGTATTGCAACATCGACTTCAAATCGGATATATCCTCGTGCGTAGGCGTGCGCTGTGCCCAGGTTTCGGTACCCGAATTTGAAGCTATTGGCCATTTCGGATCGTTCCATTTTAAAAACGGATATTTTTCACGTATCGCCGCAAAACGCAACGGATCTTCAGCAGGCGACGTGCGAACTAAAACCGAAACTTCTTGCGTTAATTGCTTATTCTCAATAAACTGCGCCAAAACATCCAAATAATACGGATCGTTGCGGCTACTCGAATCGTTACACGTAAAAACTACCAAAGGCAAATCCGGATTCAAATCAAATTTCTTGAAAAAATCTGCCCGTTCCTGACCAAACGAATCGGTCACAAAAGGAACAAACTGCGGCGTTCCAACCACGTGTACATACGAACTTGAAACCGAATCGTAAAATTCCAACAAGTCGGATTTCATCAAATCACTCCAAACCAAATACCGATCAAAACTACCCGCCATTCGACCCTTAGACGCCAAGTTATCCCAAGAAAAAATAAAAGTTGCCGTTCTGATTTTCAAATCTTTGGCGCATTTAATAATCGGAGCGATGAACGGCGGACGCTGGTGCGTGAAAAACAATACATCAACTGGATTGTCTATCAACAACTTGCGGTATAACGCCATATCCGACTGCCCGTAAAAAGTAGCGTACTGCAAACGCTCGGCCAGTAAAATGATTTGTTCGCTGTGCAAAAAACGCGTCAGCTGATAAATCAGCGGATTTAGCAAACCTTGCACATTCCACTCCAAAGCGCGCATCAGTTGTAAATTGTCGTTTATTCCAAAGTTTCCCGATGCAAATTTCTGCATGTGCGCTACTTCCTTGAATTTTCTAAAAAACCAAGAAATGCTGCGCTCGGGCATATTATCTAAAGCAACGACACGAACATTAGCAGGAAATTTCGGATACACCTCAGCCGGGAGGAAACTAAAAATGATAACTTCTTTAAAAGAGGTTACAGCTTCCGAAATAAAATCGTTTATGATAAAATTTCGAAAACCAACACCGTCGGTAATCACAATCCCAAGTCGCTCGCGCATCGTAAAGTGTTTTCACCGCAAAGAAAATGCAAAATCTGCCGCGCTGTATGCCTCGGCTCGAAAATTAAACGGATTTAAATCGATAAAAATTCTGATTTGTTTTTGGGCGTTCCGGTGCCAAACAATCGTTCTTCATTGAAAAATCTTCCGGGCACCGTCAGGCCATCCGCTGTATCTTTTGCCTTCGTACCTTCGGCAAAAGGATGTCGCTGCTGTCCTTAACGCAAATACGTTACCTAAAAAATCGTACTAACATTTTTCAGTACTAAAGAGCTGTCTTTTCGTAAAAGGGTACTTGAAAATCTCGGAAATCAAAACCCTCGAAATTAAGCTGCTTTTGTAAATACAATAAGCTGACTCCTTGCGAAAGTATCGTTAATCACCTTTGGCAAAAAACGTTCTAGGCGAAAAGCTAACCGGCGAAATTTTCGATCAAACGAACCCGAAGGCAAGAGCCTATGAAATTTCTGAATGGCTCCAATACAATAAATATCGACTTTTGAAAAATACTGCAAGCCTACATTTCGGTAATGTTCCGAGGAGTTTGGACGCTCAGGGTGCGGATCGGCATCCTCC
>JAIXTU010000424.1 GCA_027483785.1 Flavobacterium sp. | reverse complement strand
TCCGTTTCTATGGGTTACACTTTTTTCAAAAACCGACTCCGATTTCCAGAATTCCAGCGTCTGCTCGGCAATTTCGGTCAGGTTAAGTCCTTCGTAAACAGCAAAATTCTTGCTCATCTCCCGTAAATAAAAATAATTTGCGAAAGTAAGGATTTTTGCAACCGCTTGCCCGCCAAATAAAAAGGTTTTGATTGTTTTTTGGGCAGCATTTCGCGCTTTCCGCATTAGCGCTACTTCAAACGCCGGCAAGTGTTTCAAAAGTGCTCGGCTTCCGTTGGTCGCCGCGCACTTTTGGCGCTTGCAAGGCGTTTGTCAGCAGCGGCTAATTTGCTGCAATCGCGGCTGCGGCAATCGTTGTCTGAAAAGTAACGGATTTTACGATTTATGAGTGGAAATTCGAATTGCAATTTTTTAAATAAAATATTTATTATCAGTTTATTATGAATGGTAATATTGCAATATTACGTTTAAAAAAATACAAAGTCGTTAAAGCAGCCATTTTAATTGGAGAATTTCTGTTTTATAACTCTTTTCACTGTTATTTAGTATATTTTAAATAAAAGAAAATTTGCGCTAAATTATTTATATTCATATAATTATAAGGGGTAATATTGCAATATTACGTTTGAAAAAATGCAAAGTCGGAAAATCTCTACTAAAAAATCAGGTTTACATTTTTAGATTTACGTGTTGTCGTTGCTTAAACGTGTGGCATAGAACATTGTTTACTTTGTGTAAAACTTTGTGGAACATTGTGCTCCATTTAGAAGATAGAAGCTAGACACTAGAAGCTAGACTTCGATGAGTTTACCACTTTATGTATCGTTTTCCCACCCAAACCTGTGGATCGTTGTTGCTTGAGCGGGTATTAGACAGTTTGTCGAAGGCAGGTGCAATTTTTTGATAATGATACGTTCTGTGTTTTCCTCAACGGTTCAGTATTCCGTAAAATTCTGTGAATTTCGGTGTTTTCTGCGAGCTAAAAAAGGTCAAGTGCTTTATGTGTCGAAGGTAAAATTGAGTATTTTGTGAAAAACTTTGTGGAACATTGTGCTCCTTTTAGAAGCTTTCTGGAAGCTAGAAAATAGAAGCTAGAAGCTAGACTTTGCGACGTTCACCACTTTAAGTATCGTTTCTCCAATCCGACCGAAAAAAGAAGAATTAAGGTTTCGTATTTCGCTGCCGCGCGAGTCCTCTCGCGTGGTGAACCACATTACGATAAGCAAACACTTGTTCACATAAATGGTTGCTTTAACCGCAAAGAACGCAAAGGTTTACGCAAAGTTCGCAAAGCGGTTTTGCGCTTTTTCCATTCTTTCAATTCTTTTCCTTTTTTTGGCTTTTTTTCATTTTTTGGCTTTTTTTCATTTTTTGAACAATCCTTACCCGAACAACTCTGCCAAAACGTCTAGCGATTTTGGGCGTTTAAAGTGGTCGATATGATGTGCGTAAAATTCGAGTATGCTGTTCAATACCGCGCGACGTTCGAGTTTTGTAAAGTTGTTGCTGTTTCCTAAGCCGAGATTTCGAAAAAGCTGAGATTCGCTTTCGCTCAATGTGTAATCGGATTCGTGGTCTTGAAAAACGCCGTATTTTAAATCGAAAAAGCTTGCTTCTGCAGAAAAATCGGGATAAAAGCCCAAGTACGAACTCAGGTTCAGCAAGAACTGCAACGGAAATATGGCTGTTTCCGTGGTTTCATCTAAAATCAACATGCTGTTTTCCAGGTAGGCGAACAGCGTGTCGTTAGCTTCTTCTTCCTTGATAACTTGATTTAAAATTTCGGCTAAAAAAAGTGCCAAGCTTCGTTTTACGAAATGATGCGGAATTTGTTGATACGCGTAATGAAGTTTTACTTCTTTAAAGTATTCGAGCGTTCCTTTTTGCTTGTTTGTAGCAACGATTTCGAGTTGGGTAAGCGGTTCGAAATACGAGCTTTTGAATTTGGTGGCTTTTCCGCTAAAAGCGTCGCGAACAAAGAAACTCTTTCGCCCGATTGCTGTGGTAAAACAGCTAACTACCAGCGATTTTTCTTGGTAGCGAACCGCTGAAAGTACGAGTGCTTTTCCTGCAATCATTTAGCGAACAATCATTACTTTCTTTACTGCGGTTTCGGCGCCGTCTTCGGTAGAAATAAAAATCATGTACACACCTGATGCTACGCGGTATTTTCCGAATGCGGTAGTATCCCACTCTATAGTTCCGCCGGTGGATATGGCTTCAAAAACAAGACTGCCGGTAATGTCGGTTATCTTTACATTAGCGCTGTCGGTAAGACCGCTTACTTTCACGGTTCCTGTGTAATTGGGTCGCACAGGATTCGGATAGACAAAAACATCGCGCAAGTCGTCACTGGCATCGATAGCATTTCCGCGGTAGGAAACCAAGCCGCCAGTGGTTGCAAAGAAAACTTCTCCGGTAACCGAATTGATGTCAATATCGTTTATTTCGTTGCTGGGCAGTGGCGAATTATCCGTGGTGAATCGTTGCAAGGTTTGTTGCCCGTCGGCAGAGACTTGAAACACGCCTGCGTCGAGTGTGCCGATCCATTTGTTATTGGCGCCATCAACGACGATATCTGTAATCCATTGGTCGTTGAGAAGTTCTTGCGCGAGGCCTTCTTCTTCGATGATAATAGGGTTGGAACGTAAATCGCTGTCGGGATCTAAAAACCGATCGGCACCTATTACGCGTAAACCTTCGCGTGTTCCGATCCAAAGTTGATTACGTTTATCGATGGCAACGGTTTGTACGCGATTTGCCGGTAAGTTTCCGTTTCCTTCGCCTTCTGAAATTCTTCTAAACTGCGGATTTGCTGTTTCGTTGAAACCAACCAAACCATCTGAACGCGTGCACATCCACTTGGTATTGTTTCTGTCGATTGCCAAACGCATAAAGCGCGTATCGGTCCAATCGGTAAGAATAGCTTCCATATTAAAGGATTGCCAAGATCCGTTTGTTCGTTTTACTTTAAGCGGACTCCTAACTATGGCATTGGTAAGCCACAGATTTCCTTGAGAATCATAAGCGGCTTGTTCTACACGAATATTTTCGGTTGGCGGATCGGTGGGGAAAATGGTTTCTAGACCCGTAGTTCCGGTATTGGTTCGATTAAAAATGTCGACTAGCTCGTCGTTTTCAAACCGCAATAATCCGTTGTAGTACGACGACATAAAAACTTCATTTTCGTTGGTTGGGTTTACTGTTACGCGAACTATCGAGGGTACATTCAATTCACTGTAGGGAATATTTAGCCAACCGGCTTCGATATTGTATTTACTTACACCGAAGAATTTTAGCGGATTTGGGTCTAGATTTTCGCCGTAGGAGCCGTAAACAGTCCAAAAACCTGTAGATAAGGTTGCCATAGCAAAAACGTTGTTTTGAAGCGGTCCGCTCGGGCTGATTGAAGGGAACGAGCTTGCATTTAAGGCCCCAGCGAGCAATCCTTGAGTATTTGTACCGATATAAACCGTATTGTTAACCACTGTAGCGCAGGTAAAACGTAGACTGTTGGAATTTACTTCTGCAGCCGACAATTCTCGGACGAGAGCTGTTGCATCATTATAGATTCGAACGGTAGTTTCCGACACAGCTACTAGGTTTCCGTTTGCACTTCTTAAGTCGATCAGGTTTGGACTTAACTGCGTGAAATTCTGAAAACTTGTTCCAGTTGAAGATCGCAAAACCTGGCCATTAGCCAAGCCGATGTACAGCAAATCTTCGAACGCAACTACAGCGTCGAAATTACCGCTTTGTACGGTTTGCCACTGTTGTGCGTCGATTAGATTTGGATTGGTGATAACTGCTTTCTTTATTCCTTCGACAGTAGCTGCATAAATTTCTCCATTAAAGGTTGTCGTTTGTTTTACCACAATTTCGGGATTTGCAGCACCTATAAAGTAGGTGTCGCCAAACTGTAAGGTTTGTAGATTAAACTGTGCGATACCGAAATCACAGCTTATTAACACACCAATTTCGGTTTCTTCAAAATGATTGATTCGCTTGATGTTTGGCGGCAACTGTTTGTTAACGATATCAACAATTGTGGTGATGGAACGATCTGCATCGTTAATAACAACAATTAGCCCACTTTGATAGCCAATAAGTGTTTTATTTTGTTGGGCGCTCTTATATACAGCTGTTATTGTTTCGCTGGGAAGTCCATCTATAGTATTTGCAGTACTTACATCGCCAGAAATTAAATTTCGGGTAAAAAGTGCATTTGTTGAAGCTGCGGTTACGCGAGAATCGGTTTGAGTAACGTCTATAATTTCGTTGTACGAAAAATAGCCAGTCCATCTGCTGTTGTTTTGAGCGAATGAGCAGAAAAAAGGAACGAGCAACAAATAGATTAGAATTCTCATACAATTGGAATGGACTGCAAATATAAAGAAACGCGACGCAGCGGATTTTATTGAATGGCAATAAAAAAGGCTGTCCGAAACGAACAGCCTTTTTGAATGAGTTGTGCTTGGTTTATTGGAAATCGGCGTCGGTTACACCTTCGTTGATTTTCACTTCACTTATTGTGATATCGATTTCAATACCTACATTGATTGCCGTTTTGAAAGGGAATTTCACTCCTTTCACATCGCGATAATCGCTGAATGGAGAACTAACTGTCATTTTTTGACCGCCTGCATCTACATCATTACTTTCCATAATTTTTAGTCCGGAAGTCATGTCGTAGAACAATTTAGTATCACCGTCTTGAATTACGTAAGCATCAGAACCATTTACGTTTTCAATTCCTACCAATTTAACGTCTGGATTGTTTGCCAAAGTTAACTCTGGGAACGGCTGTGCGTAATATTTCATGCTTGCAATTTCGTCGGCTTCCATCGGCATTTTTTGTGGTCCTTGAGATTGGTATCCGGTCTTTCCGTCGAATACCTTTTTCATTTGTTGTCCCATAACACTTAAGCCTTCAAGAGATTTTCCAGCAGTAGTTGCTTTTTTGAAATAACCTAAGGTCATTCCTTGAGCAGAACCGCTACCTGTAACTGCGATTGACTTTACGGCAGAAACTGCTTTCTGACCTCCGATAGCGTCGATATACTTGGCTAAAACTGTTTTAGCAGTTACGCCAGCAGGAATTTCTTTTTTCGGTGCAGGTTTCTCAACAGGGTTTCCGTATTTATCGAAATAGAGAATTGGAATTTTCAGTTTTTCGAGAGCTGGTAAAACATCACTTCCTTTACCAACAATCACTAAACGTGCGTTGTCGTAAGAGAAATATTTATTTGCTGCGCGTTTTACATCAGCAACAGTTACTGCCTGAATGCTTTTGATGTAATTTTCGTAGAAATCAGCCGGTAAATTTTGTGTGCGTGTACGTAATGCAAAAGATGCAATGGTTTGTGGTTTTTGAATGTTCATCACAAAACGACCAATATAACCAGCTTTTACATTATTTAACATGTCTTCGGTAACGTCTTCGGTACGGATTCTCTTTAATTCTTTAAGAATCTCAACTACTGTTGAATCAGTTACTGTATTGCGCACTTGCGTAGAAGCTTCAAAGCTGCTGATGTATTTTCCGGAACCGATGTCTGAGCGAGCGCCGTATGTCCATCCGTGTGCTTCACGCAAGTTCATGTTGATGTAGCTGTTGAAATCGCCACCGAAAATTTGGTTTGCGATAATTGTTGGAAAATAATCTGTATCTGTCATTTTCAAGTTAGACAGATTAATTAAAGCTACTTCCGATTGCACAGCGTTTGGCATGTCAACGAAATTGATTTGCGTGTACTGAACATCTTTTGGATCTGGGTAAGAAACGCTTGGTGCTGTAGCTTTTTTCCAGCCACCGAAAAGTTTCTCAACCATTTTCTTAACTTCTTTCACTTTAACATCGCCAACAATAACGAGGTACGCGTTTCCTGGAACGTAATACGTGTTGTAATTGTTGATGACATCTTGAAGCGTTACATTGTTAAGCGTTGCTTCAGAAAGGTATTCGCCGTTTGGATGATTTTTTCCGAAGGTAAGTACTGAATTCACGCGTGACGCTGTAGCAGGTACGCTTTTCTCGTCGCTTTTTAAGCCTTCGATCGTTTTCTCTTTTTGCTTGTCGAATTCTTCTTGTGTGAATTTAGGCATTAAAGCGCCTTCTGCCATAAGTTCCAAAACACGACCTGCGTATTTAGAAAGCGCGTATGCAGAAGCACCACCTGAATACAAGTTTATGTTTGCACCTAAGAAATCAACTTCTTCGTTGAAAGCGTCTTTAGAGGTTTTGGTTGTACCTGTTCCCATCAAAGCGCTCAACATATCCGAAACGCCTTTTTTGTCGCCTTCCGCATAAGGAGCAATGTCGATACTTAAACTGAACGATACACGTGGTAGTTTGTGATTTTCTACAACCAACACTTTCAAACCGTTTTTAAGTTCGAAGGTTTCAGGCTTTCCGATTTTAATCGCAGGCGATGGTCCTGGCTGTGGTTGTGGGAAATTTTGTGCTTGCATAAGTACCGTGAAAAACAAGCCGGCTATTAATAAAAATGTCTTTTTCATGATGCTGTTAGTTTTGTGCTTTATCTTTAGCTGGTACATAGTTTAAAACCAAACGCTGATTTGGATTTAAATACTTCTTAGCGATATCGCGGATTTCCTCTCTTGTTATTGAGCGGTACATTTCGATTTCTGTGTTAATCAAGTTAACATCTTTATAAAGCATGTAGTATGTCGCCAAATTATCGGCAATTCCTTCTACGCTTGCGTTTTTGTTTACGTAGTCGTTTTCATACTTGTTCATGAGTTTTTGGTATTCTTTCTCGGAAATTAGTTCTGTTTGCAATTTGACGATTTCAGCATCAACTTCAGCGAGTAGATCCTCGGTTGTTGCAGGAGCTTGTGGCAAACCGTAAAGAATATATGTTCCGTAATCTTCTTGGCTGTAGTTAAAAGCGCCTACTTGAAGTGCTTTTTTCTGATCGTCTACAATTTTCTTGTATAGACGAGACGATTTTCCGTCGCTAAGGATGGTAGAAATTAGGTCTAAAACTCGTGCATCGCGTGTTTTCATTGAAGGCGTGCGGTATGCCGCAACAACCATTGGAATTTGGATGTTTGGATCTTCAAAAGACGCGTTGATGGTTTGAGTGATTGGCTCTTCAGTATATGTCTGACGCGTTACCGGCGCTCCTTTTGGAATTGACCCAAAATATTGCTGAATCCATTTTTTTGCTTGTGGAATATCGATATCGCCCGCAACCACTAAAACGGCATTGTTAGGCACATAGAATTTTTTGTTGAAAGCTTGGAATTCTTCAAGCTTTGCTGCGTCGAGGTGCTCCATCGAACCGATGGTTGTCCAGCGGTATGGGTGGTTTTTAAACATCTGCTTCTTTACTTCTGGCAGCAATTGTCCGTATGGAGAATTGTCGTAACGCAATCTCTTCTCTTCTTTAACCACCTCATTTTGTGTATCTACACCAATTTGGTTAATTACTGGATGGCGCAAACGCTCCGATTCCATCCACAAACCGAGTTCAAGGCTGTTAGAAGGGAAAACTTCGTAATAGTAGGTACGGTCTTCGGTTGTGTTTGCATTGTTTACACCTCCGTTAGACGTAACGATTTTAAACCATTCGCCTCGTTTAATGTTTTGGGTACCTTCGAATAGTAAGTGTTCGAAGAAGTGAGCAAATCCGGTGCGATCAGGTTGTTCGTCTTTTGCACCGACGTGGTACATTACAGATGTGATTACAGTAGGGGCCGACGTGTCTTTGTGCAAGATCACGTGCATGCCGTTATCCAGATCGTATTCTTCGAAAGCAACTTTTTGCGCCGAAGCAACACCTCCTAGCATTAGAGCAGCACCTAAAGCCATTAAAGAGTTTTTCATAAGGTTAATAATTTTGATGAATTGATACATTGGTACACATTTCGACGCAAAAGTTACGTCAAAACTAAAAATCGGTCGGTAAATTTATCTAAATGTTTGAATTTCAATTGATTTTATTGTTAAACTTTCGTTGATTAGCTTTAAAAACTCCTGCCGTTTAAACTTATTTTTTATAAAAAAAGAGTTAGACAGCCTACCAACTCGTCTTTTCACTGAAAATTCTTGACTTAGATGTATTACTTTCTCAAAATTTGGTCGTAAAGGTAAAATTTTTGTGCGCGCAAACGTTTTCATAACAAAAATTTAGCACTCTTTCATGCGTTAGCGACTGTAGCGACATCCTCCTATGTTAGCAGTTTGAAATAAGGTATATTTTTAGAAGTACTATTTTTATAAGATCAAAGTGAAAAGGGA
>JAIXTU010000072.1 GCA_027483785.1 Flavobacterium sp. | reverse complement strand
TACAACTGGGCTTGGAAAGGAAATGCGCAAAATGGTATTGCAATTGGTGCATTTAGAAATTTATACCCAGTACCGGCTTTAGCAATCGCAGCTAATCCAAATTTAACTCAGAATTCAGGTTATTAATCATAAAGTTTAAAAAGTTATAAAATGAAAAGAATATTAAAGTCAGTTTTTTTACTTTCTCTTTTTGCAGGCTTTACTGCTTGTGAGGATGAACAAGACCTTCGCTTTTTGGAAGCAAAAGGAGATTTCGCAATTTTAACACCAACAACAGGTGATGCTGTAATTTTAGGTCCAGAAACGCCACTAAACCCAGGATTAACTTTAAGTTGGGCAGCCATGGACTATGGAACGCCTACCTCTATCAATTATGCAATTCAAATTGATAAGGCAGGAGACAATTTTGATACGCCTGTAACATTAACGTCTACAACTAACACCTTCGCAACCATTCTTTCCGATGTACTTAATGGTGCGGTGGTTTCTGCAGGTTTAACTCCTTTCACTCAGGGTGCAATTGAAGTTCGAATTAGAGCTTCTGTCGGAGAACCAGCTTCGCAAGAGCGTTTTTCTGACGTAGTTACCTATTTAGTTACACCATATTCAACGGCATTACCAAAATTAGCTGTTCCGGGTAATCACCAAGGTTGGAATCCTCCAACTGCACCACAATTGGCAGCTTCAGGTTTCGGGGAAACTGATTTTGAAGGTTTCGTTTATTTAAATGGCGGATTCAAATTTGTAGCGCCAGACCAAGCAGGTAATTTTAATTGGGGTAATACAGATTATGGAGACGACGGTTCGTTCTCTGGTGTTTTAGCTGAAAGTGGAGAAAGCGACTGTTCAGCAACTGCGGGATACTACAGAGTTAGAGCGAACACGACTACACTTGTTTACTCTGTTGAACCAACAACTTGGGGAATTGTAGGTTCTGCAACTCCAGGTGGATGGGATGCTAGTACCGCTTTGACATATAATCAAACTACTAAAAAGTGGGAAGGTGATGTTCAAATGACAGCAGGTGCATACAAGTTCCGTGCTAACAATGCGTGGACAATCAATCTTGGTAACGATAGCGACGATGATGGTTCGATGAACTTCGATGGTCCAGATATCACTTTAGCAGAAGGCGGGAATTACCGTGTAGTTCTTGATTTAAGCAATCCAAGAGCCTATACTTATTCTTTGACCCTAAACTAATTCGGTCTTAAAATTTATTTAAAGAGGGCTGTCTTTTCGATAGCCCTTTTTATCTTCCGCAATAAAATTCTCCAAAATGAAAAAAATTATACTGTTTCTATGTTTTTTGATCAGTGTTACTGCGATGGGGCAACAACAAACTGTAACCCACAGTATAACACCTGCACTATTTGAGGAAACTACTTCAATTACAATTACCATTAACGGTAATAGCGTCAATGAATCTACGTGGGGCGTAACTAACAATGCATTGTATATCTGGGCTTGGAGCTTTGATATCAACGATGCAAACATCCAAGACTGTCCTACAAACGGTCAATGGATAAACTCCAACGAAGCAAACAAGTTCACTTACAACTCTGGTAACGACACGTACACCTTTACAATGACGCCAACAACCTTCTACAATCGCGTAGGTATTGGTAGAATTGGTTTTTTAGTGAAAGCTAAAAACGGCACGGGAGATAAAAAGTCGCAAGATATTTTAACAGAAGTAGGTGCGTTTCAAGTTAATTTAACAGCACCACTTGAAAACAGTACAACGCTATTAGCAGCTAATGGTTCGTTGAATATTACTGCAAACAACACTAATGGCAATGCAGCCTACGTTTTGAGAGCTAATGGTAATGTGTTGTCAACTAATGCTTCAACTTCTACTTTTTCTTTTAATCATACAGGTATTAACGGAAATCAAGTTTATGAACTAGAAGTTACTCAAGGGCCATTTACCATTACAAAAAGATTTTCGGCATTAGTAAATCCAGGAACAATCTCGCAAGCGATGCCTGCTAATATGCTTGATGGCGTTAACTTAATGGCCGATCAAACAAAGGCTACTTTAGTTCTTGATGCACCTGGAAAAGATTTCGTTTATGTAGCAGGTAGCTTTAACAACTGGCAGCCTACTGCAGCTCATGCTATGCGTAGAGATTCTGCACCTGGTTCCACGAAATTTTGGTTGACACTCGAAAACTTAACTCCAGGCGAAAACATCTTGTATCAATATTGGGTGGTGGATACTACTCCAATTAACAATTCGCCGTCACTCGTTCGTACAGCAGATCCCTACTCAACTTTAGTAATCTCTAACTTCGACGATCCTTGGATTCCTAGTTCAAAATATCCGAACATTCCGGCATATCCAGCGGGCCAAAACAGAGAAATAACTGTTTTCAAAACTAACCCAACTGCGTACAACTGGCAGGTTACCAATTTCGTTAAACCTAAGAAGGAAGACTTAGTCATTTACGAACTTTTAGTACGAGACTTCGATTCAAATCGCAGCTATCAAGACTTAATTGATAAAATGGATTACTTCGTTAACTTGAAAATTAACGCAATACAACTTATGCCTGTAATGGAATTTGAGGGTAACGAAAGCTGGGGTTACAATACTTCCTTTCACATGGCTTTAGATAAATTCTATGGAACCGCTGATAAATTTAAAGAGTTCGTAGATTTATGTCACCAAAACGGTATCGCTGTAATTCTTGATATCGCACTTAACCACGCTTTTGGTCGCAATCCTATGGTTCGTATGTGGATGAACGATCCAGATGGAGATGGTTGGGGCGATCCAAGTTCTGAGAACCCGTATTTCAATACGCAGGCACTGCACAGTTATAACGTAGGTTCCGATTTTAATCACCAACAATCACGTACAAGAAATTACGTAAAAAGAGTCGTTAAGCACTGGATAGAAGAATTTAAAGTAGACGGATTCCGTTGGGATTTAACCAAAGGATTTACTCAAAACTGTCCTCCTGGAAATAATCAAGAATCTTGTACAAATGCCTATCAGCAAGATCGCGTTGATGTACTAAAAGAGTATGCCGACTTTACATGGTCGCTCGATCCAACTCACTTAGCAATTTTTGAGCACTTAGGTAGCGATGGTGAAGAACAACAATGGGCAAATTACCGCATTAACGAGAACCCTAGTAAAGGTGTAATGATGTGGGGTGAATTGACATTTGCATATTCGCAATTAGCAGGTGGTTATTCTACAGATGCTTATATCTCTCGCGTTGGTCATAATTCAAGAGGTTTCGCTGCAAAGCGACTCATTGGTTATCCAGAATCACACGATAAAGAACGCGTTATGTACAGCGCACGCGCTTACGGAAACGGTGGTGGTGCTTTTCCTCCATTAAACAACTTAACTAATACCCTTAGTAGAGCCGCTTCTATTGGAGCAACGTCTTTATTGGTACCAGGTCCAAAAATGATTTGGCACTTTGCCGAATTGGGTTGCGACGATTCAATCTATACTTGTACAAATGGGACTGTAAATACCGATTTTGATGTAACTGCTGGCGATTGTAAGCTAGACACAAAACCACAGTATCAGTGGACAGACAACTGGTTAGGTAGTGCTAACAGAGGCCCGATTTATCAGGCATTCAAGAGACTAATCGAATTGAAAATCAATGAGCCTGTTTTTGAAGGAGACTACGCTATTAGCCCAGACGGAAACAACATTCGTCAGCGTATCTATATTTTCAATAACGCTCTGCCAACAACACAATTGCGAAACGTGGTTGTTTTAGCGAACTTTTCTGTAGCACAGCAGAACATTAACCCTAGTTTCCCATTTACTGGAACTTGGTACAACTTAATGGACAACACGCAATTGGTTGTAACCAATACTACGGCCCCAATTTCGATTCCAGCGGGTGGTTTCCGAGTTTACGGAAATCAACAAGCTTTGTTAAATGTGGATTCATTTGAAGACATCCAAGCACTTGTTGCTAGTCCGAATCCAACAACGAATAGTTTTGCTTTGAATAAAGCCGTAGCCGATGTTCAGATCTATAACATCAGAGGTCAGCAAGTAAAATCGTTTTCAAATAGTTACGACGCTGAATTTAGTTTCGATATTTCAGATTTAACTCCTGGAATTTATATTGTAAAGGCAACCGATGCCTTCAATCGAACATCAAGTGTCAAACTTGTGAAAAATTAAGTTTTAAAGAGCCGCTCCATTCGAGCGGCTTTTTTTTACTCTTTGTTTGCCGTTTAGAAACAGC
>JAIXTU010000308.1 GCA_027483785.1 Flavobacterium sp. | reverse complement strand
TTCAAATTTATTAGGCGCAGTCACGAACGGAAGTCCGGTGAATTTTGCGATGTATTCGGCAACTAAAACGTCGTAACCCTCTGGTGTATTGAGTCCAGTTCCTACGGCAGTTCCGCCGAGCGCCAATTCACGCAAGTGAGCTAAAGTGTTTTCTAGCGCTTTCATTCCGTAGTCGAGCTGCGCTACGTAACCGCTCAGTTCTTGTCCGAGTGTAAGCGGAGTAGCATCCATTAAGTGCGTACGGCCAATTTTTACCACGTTTTTGTATGCAACCGCTTTTTCGTGTAAGGTGTTGCGCAATTTCTTAACTGCGGGAAGCGTTCGTGTTACAACCGATTTATAGGCCGCAATGTGCATTCCTGTTGGGAAAGTATCATTACTTGACTGCGATTTATTCACATCGTCGTTTGCTTTCACGAACGCTTCGCCTTCACCAATTTTTCCGCCTAGAAGTACTTGCGCGCGGTTAGCAATGACTTCGTTAACATTCATATTACTTTGCGTTCCCGAACCGGTTTGCCAAATCACGAGTGGAAATTCGGCATCGAGTTTTCCGGCAAGAATCTCGTCGCATACTTGAGCTATTGCATCTCTTTTTTCTGTTGACAGTACACCTAAATCGCAATTAGCGAAGGCTGCTGCTTTTTTCAAATAGGCAAAACCTTCAATGATTTCTTTTGGCATGGAGCCAGGTTCGCCAATTTTGAAATTATTGCGAGAGCGTTCGGTTTGTGCGCCCCAGTATTGGTTTGCAGGAACTTTCACTTCGCCCATGGTGTCTTTTTCAATACGATATTCCATTTTTTCTAGGATTTTTTTCGATTATTAGGTTATTGACGTGCTGTTTGTTTTGGCTTTTAAAAAGCTGTTCAAAAGTAATTATTAGTAGTCTTTAAAAAAAGTGATATTTTATCTGTTTACAGTCTAAAATAAATTACTTTTGTAGAGAATTCACTTAATACCGGTACTATGTTTGAATTTCAGCAGTATCTCGGGTTCTTAGTATTCTTGACGATCTTAACTATTGGATTCTGGCTTATGTTTTTTCTCGTAAGTTTTGTATTCTATTGGGTTGGAGGTGCGAGCATGAATATGATTAAGGAACGCCGCGAACAAAAAAAGCAGGCTCAGTTAGAGTCGTAAAAAAAAGAGGTGATTTAGGTCACCTCTTTTGTTTTTGTACGAATCAATCTATTTCTTATCGCTTCACAAACTTAAAATTCGTTTGAACATCGGTTCCGATAATTTTTGCGATATACGAACCTTGAGCTAAAGCTGCGGTATTTACCTGAAGCATGCTACCACTATTTTGTTGGTCAATTACTTTTCTACCATCCATACTGAAAATTTCAATTTTTTGGATGTCGATTGAAGCGCGCACCGTTAAAATATCTGTCGTTGGGTTTGGATAATATTGTAAATCAATATATTGGTTTTCGGAAACTCCTAGTGTTAAACAAGAAACCTCTGCAATAAACCCTAAATCGGAGATAAAACCATCCGAGAAAAATTCTAAAGTTAAAGCACCATTCGCTGCAGTACTGGTTACCATTTCGGGAACGTCGAAACCAGTGAATTGCCCAACAAGAGTTGCGTCTGGACCTGGGTAAGTACCATTATATATGGTTAGGAAATCATAATTATCCTCTAAATAAAACTCTGTAAAAGTGATTTTAATTGTGGAATCAAATGTGGTTGGAATGATCTGGCGCACCCAACGCTCGTTATCTTGATATTCGCCGATAGATCCACCAGTGTCGGTGATAACAATGGGAGATTCACACCAGTTTGCAGCTGTAGCAAAAAGTACCGAAGCTGCTGAACCCGTTACATTCTCTGGACAATCGGGACGCACAAAAAATCGGTAAAAGGTATTTGGAATTAGAGATCCGATTGCTGCTTGCTGACCAGTAAGTGGAATAAAATTCATCTGATCTTCTGGAAACGGATAAATTCCGGCAGAGATTTCATAATTCGTTGCTGGAATCTCGTCGCTCCATGTAAAACTGGCTGTGGTATCTGTGACGTTATTTGCTACTAAATTCGATACCAATGTGATACACGTATTGATACAATCGGTACTCAAGCACGCAGAATTATTGATGGTCGTTTGCATACGTGCAGCGGGTTGCGGGCCAAAACCATTAATTAAATTCACACCAATTTCTGGTAAAATGTGGCAATAACTCATGATAGTTCCACCAACTCCAGGTTCGGGAAGCTGTCCAAATTCGCAATCACCTTCTGCAAAAAACTCACTAAAAGTTGTCCCACATCCGTCGATAGGTGTATTGTTTCCGTTCCAGTAACAACCGTGTGTATGTTGCGACCCAAACAAATGACCCAACTCGTGCGTAACTACGTTTACAGGCCACGAATACAAGGGTAGGTCTTCAAAAAACAAATCAACGTCGCTGTATGAAAAATTCTGCTCGTTACACAAACCATTAATAGTTGCTGCAACACCTCCAAGCGCACCTTCATCAATTCCTAAGAGCATGCCCACATCTCCATTAAATGTAGGTCGAAAAGTATTGAAACCAAACAAATAATCGACCGATGTTTCTCCGCTGTACGAATCGGGAGTTGTCCAAATAAAAATACTTTTTAAAGCGGTATTTACTTCGTCGTTATCAAAAATGGTTTGTACATTATTAAAAAGCGATTCCATCCATGCGGTGGTTTCTGCTTCGCTACTGTTGTTTTCTAGGTAAATAGCATGATCGATTTCGTAATAATTCGTTACACAACGGCTGGTGGTGGCAACTGCACTCGTTTCAGCTGTTAGTTCCGTTGGCTTTTCTTTTACAGCGCAATTAAACTCATTCGACTTCTTTAAGTTAACGTCTGAGTATAGTATGTGCGAAAATGCAGATG
>JAIXTU010000099.1 GCA_027483785.1 Flavobacterium sp. | reverse complement strand
GTTGGCCACTTTTGTTAAACTGGCTTACGCAGATAAATCGGATAGCGGCATAGGTTTTACTACCGCCGAGGTTACTACATCACAATTCGCGTTAGGAATACTTTTCACGGCACTACTTGTTTGGATAAATGGCAAATCGAAAATTCAAAAACCGAGTCCGACATCCAAAGAAATAAAAGCACTAATAATTGCTGGTACTTCCACAGGACTTACCAGCATTTTTTATTATCTATCTGTTAAATTTATTCCCGTTTCCATTGCCATTGTTTTGTTGATGCAAACGGTATGGATCGGCGTAGCTTTAGAGGCTATTCTGCGCAAGCAAAAACCATCGACTGCTAAACTACTAGCTATCGCCGTGGTTTTATTCGGAACCTTGCTTGCCACGAAAGCTTTTGAAGCACAAGACATTCCTGATTGGCGCGGACTCGTACTCGGATTTCTAGCGGCCTGTTCGTTCACTACAACTATGTTTACTGCAAACAGTATTGCAACAGGTGCAGCTTCTGAAAAACGGAGCTTTTGGATGCTCATTGGCGGTGCTTGCATGGTTTTTCCGTTTGCCCTCGCCACACAATCTACGCCGTTTAATTTTGAAATATTTTACACTTGGGGAATTATACTCGCTTTATTCGGCACAGTTATTCCACCGAGTTTATTGAATAAAGGATTTCCGCTCACAGGAATAGGTTTAGGAAGTATTGTAGCTTCGCTCGAATTGCCTGTTTCGGTTTTGATGGCTTTCTTTTTACTGAACGAAAGTGTAAGCGGTTTCCAGTGGTTGGGAATTGTCTTAATTTTGATTGCGGTTGTACTAATCAACCGAAAAGCAAAACTCGGATAAAACAAATTTTATAAAAGCTCGACATCCAAGCACGGGCTTTTTTGTTGGATAGTATGAGTCGATAGAAACAACAATCTGTATTGAAGTTCCGATAAATATGTTATTTACACCAGATCCGATACACTTCGATATTCCCGACGGCGAATTGATTTACATTCCCGGATTTATTGCCCAAGAAGAGTGCGTTACGTTGTTTGAGAAGTTATTGCACGAAACGCTTTGGCAATCGGATCCGATTCGAATCTTCGGAAAAATGTACCAACAACCGCGATTAACGGCGCTTTATGGAAATGAAGGAAAGCCTTACGGCTACTCGGGTATCGTTATGCAACCACATCGTTGGACACCACTGCTTATGCATTTGAAAGAGCTAGTCGAACAACGTGCTGAAAACTCTTTTTCAACGGTACTGTTAAACTTATACCGCAACGGAGCCGACAGTAACGGTTGGCACGCTGATAACGAAAGTGCGTTGGGGCGAAATCCGGTGATTGCTTCACTGAGTTTCGGTGCTAGTCGGAAGTTTCAACTCAAGCACAATACACTGGGCGATCAAAGGATAAATCTGGATTTGGAAGACGGTAGTTTACTATTGATGAAAGGCAGTATGCAACACTTTTGGAAACATCAAATTCCAAAAACTACCAAAGAGGTTGGCCCACGAATTAACCTTACTTTCAGAAAACTAAAGTGATTTGAAAAAATGGGTATATTTGAAAAAATGTATCAATTTCATGGAAGCTATCATAGAGTTCTTTAAACATATAGAATCGTACCACAGAGCCGGTATTTTAGCTGGCGGAATCGCACTTTTTTGGCTGATCGAAAACGTAAAACCCGCAGCGAATTTTGCTTACAAAAAATGGTCGCACGCTGTTATTAACTTCGTTTTTACAGGTACTACCATTCTAGTGAATTTTGTTTTGGCGTTTCTGTTGCTGGAAGCCGCAAACCTCACTCACAAATACGATTTTGGCTTGCTACACGTTTTACCCGAAATGCCACTTTGGCTGTACACTTTTGTCGGCATTTTTTTACTCGACTTTTTCGGCGCGTATTTGGCGCATTTCACGCAACACAAAATGGCGCCGTTGTGGCGTTTTCACATCATTCATCACACCGATGTTTATCTAGACACTACTTCCGCCAACAGGCATCATCCAGGAGAAAGTGTCATCCGTTTTTTATTTACCGTCTTTGGCGTGTTGCTGCTTGGAACACCGATGTGGATGGTTTTTCTATATCAGTCGCTCTCCGTGGTTTTTAGTCAGTTTAATCACGCAAATATTTCGCTTCCGCGGAAGCTTGAAAACGTGCTCAACAAATTATTTGTAACGCCCGATTTTCACAAAGTACACCACCACATGTATTTGCCACATACCGATTCGAATTACGGAAACATCTTTTCAACCTGGGACTATGTATTTGGAACCTATATGCATTTAGAGCCGGGTCAGATTGATTTCGGTCTAGACACGCATCCTAACGAAAATGATCACAGCACTTTACGTAATTTACTTATCATTCCTTTCCAAAAAAAGCGTCAGTCAAAATAATTTTCATTAAGCTGATACACTAAAGTCAATTTTTTAGTAATATTGGGATACTATTGACAACATTTTGATTTTGATTTGAGTTTTCTGCAATGAAAAAGAGTAAACACAGCGATTTGACTCGCGAGCAAATTGAAAAAGTTATGAGTCTGGCACTCGAGGAAAAGAATCCGCTGGAAATCATAAAAAAAGACTTTGGTTGGTCGGCAAATGAAACGATTGATTTTATGAAATCGAAACTCACTGCAGACAAATTCGAACTTTGGAAAAAGAAAGCCCAAGCGGCAAAACCAAAGCCAAAACCTATACGATACGACGATTTTGACGACGAGTTGGACGGTAAATATTATATCAAAAATAAATTTGATTAACGTGCGTTCGATAGAAAAATCGAAGGTAGAAATCATTTAAATAGTTGATTAATACCAATTGGATTTATAAAATAGGCTAGAGAAAAAAGGTTGTTTTTGAGACAGAACAATGCAAAAAAATGTTGCATAGCAGCGCTACGGAAGATTTTTTTAAAGTAGTTATGGCTTAAAAACATTTTTTTATCGGGCTGTTTTATAGATCTAATTGGTATAATAG
>JAIXTU010000267.1 GCA_027483785.1 Flavobacterium sp. | reverse complement strand
TACGATTTCCGAACATTTTCCGAACATCATACACCCATTTTTAGAAAAGAACAAACGCACTATCGATCAGATTGATCACCTTATTTTTCATCCAGGTGGGAAGAAAATCATTCAAACGGTCGAAGCGCTTTTTGGTGATTTAGGAAAGAATCTCAACGCAACAAAGTCGGTCTTATCGCGCTATGGTAACATGTCGAGCGCAACGGTTTTATTTGTTTTGGAAGAAGTTTTAAAATCGGAACCAAAGTCGGGCGAACTTGGTTTGATGTTGAGTTTTGGTCCTGGTTTTACCGCACAACGCCTACTAATCGAATTTTAAAATGTTGAATGCAAACACCTATATTCTTGCCCAGCTACCGTACCGACAACCGTTTTTGTTTGTTGATGAAATAACCTCTGTAACCGAAAATGAAATCACCGGAAATTACCGATTGCCTGAAGATGCCTATTTCTATCAAGGACATTTTAAAGATTTTCCGATAACGCCCGGAGTCATTCATACTGAAATTATGGCACAAATCGGAGTCGTTTGTTTAGGGATTTTTATTAATCATAATTCATTGTATAATAATAAGATATGCGTACTTACTTCAACTGAAATTAACTTCTTAAAACCCAGTTTCCCAGGAGATAAACTCACAGTAAAATCAAAGAAAGTATATTTTAGATTTGAAAAATTAAAGTGCGATGTTTCTTTGTTCAATGAAAGTGGCGATGTTTTAGCGAAAGGTAGTATTTCTGGTATGTTAACCGATTTTAATCCGCATGAATAGGCGAGTAGTCATAACCGGATTAGGTGTTGTTGCACCAAATGCTGTTGGAATACAGAACTTTAGCGACGCCTTGCGAACGGGTGTCTCGGGAATTTCGTTCGATCCGGAGCTGGAAGCTTTACAGTTTTCATGTCGCATTTCAGGTACGCCAAAAATCGAAACAGCATTACTCGAATCTGTTTTTTCTGAAGTTGAACGAAGAAATCTTCAGTCTACGGGCTTTGTTTACGGCGTTTTAGCATCGTTAGAAGCTTGGAAAGATGCGGGTTTATCATTAGAAACAGCGCAGCCGCGTTGGGAAAGCGGAATTATTTTTGGAAACGGAAGTTTGGGTGTTGGTAAATTCCGCGAAAGCATTCTTCAAATCGATTCGCTTCAAACGCGCAGATTAGGAAGTTCGGCAGTTATACAAACAATGAGCAGCGCCGTAAGTGCGTACGTAGGAGGGAAGCTTGGCTTGGGAAATTGCAATACTTCGAATTCAAGTGCGTGTGCTACGGGAACTGAAAGTATTCTCGCTGCCGCGGAACGGATTGCCACAGGAAAAGCCGATCGTATTTTGGCAGGAAGCAGCAGTGACAGCGGCCCGTACATTTGGGGAGGCTTTGATGCGATGCGTGTCTGTACATTTAAACACAACGAACAGCCAAAGAAAGGTTCGCGACCGCTTTCGGCTACAGCTTCGGGTTTTGTTCCAGCTGCGGGAGCAGGCGCTTTGGTTTTAGAAGCCTTAGAAATGGCTTTGGAAAGAAACGCACGGATTTATGGTGAGATTTTAGGCGGGCACGTAAACAGTGGCGGTCAGCGAAACGGCGGGAGCATGACCGCGCCAAATTCGGTTGCTGTGATTCGATGCATTCAGCAAGCGCTAATTCACGCCAGAGTTTCAGCATCTGAAATTGACTTGATAAACGGACATCTAACAGCAACCGTAAAAGACAGTACCGAAATTGAAAACTGGTCGCAGGCTTTAGAAAAGTCTGGAATAGAATTTCCACAAATTCAAGCTACTAAAGGACTGATCGGACACACATTAGCAGCAAGTGGTGCTATAGAAACGGTGGCAGCTGTGTTGCAATTGAAAGAGCAATTTTTACATCCAAACGTAAATTCAGAAGATATTCATCCCGAAATTAGCAATCGAATTGCATTGGAATGCATTCATCCTGACAAAAAGCTGCACAAATTAGATGTTATTGCAAAGGCAAGTTTTGGTTTTGGGGATGTAAATGCTTGTTTGATTCTTAAAAAATATTAAAATGACGCAAACTGAAATTTTAGCAAAACTCATCGAAATTGTTCGACCGTATTCACAAGAAAGTGCTGCAATGGAGCACGTTTCGATGGAAACCGACTTTATAAAAGATTTAAAAATTGATTCGGCTACTTTAGTAGATGTGGTTTTGGATGTGGAAGATGCTTTTGGCATTACAATCGATAATTCGGCAATGGAAAAAATGACGAATGTCGCAAATACCATCGCTGTAATTGAAGACGCAATTTTTCGTAAATGATTGGAAATGATATCATTGATTTGCAAGTCGTGCGAAGCGAAAGTATCGTCCTTCAACAACGGCGCTTGGATAAAATTTGTACGTTGGCCGAGCAGCGCTACATTCGACAAGCCGAAAATCCGTGGCAAGCATTTTGGTTGATATGGACCAGAAAAGAGGCTTGCTACAAAGCTTTTCAGCGTAACAATTATATCCATAGTATTTGTCCACATCAAATTGAAAACCAAATTGATCCGGCCGGAATTTTGTCTGAAACGATTTGTTTTCGCGGGAAGCAATTTTTCGTACAAACAGCAATAGATGGTTCAAAAATTCATTCGATTTGCACCAGTACACCGGAACGTCTGAAAGACATACACGTCCTCGACGATTTACTAGAATTACTTTATCTGTTTGATTTTAAAAAAGATACGAATGGACTACCGTTTCTTCAAACAAAAAACAATCATCGCCTCATTCCGGTATCAAAAAGTTCGCATGGAGCATTTACGGCGTATGCTCTTTTCAAAACAGATATCGCAAACCTTGATTCTACAACTTTAGTTTATGCTTGAGTTTCTGGTAAATCAGCGCCAAGGCAAAAGCTTTGTCGGTAGTCGATTCTTTATCCGATTCAGGAAGTTTTAATTGCTTTTCGATTTCCTCGATGGCAAAGGTCTTATCTGATGAAATTTCCTTGAACTTTTTGTACATGATATCTACGTCGAGCGCTTCATTACGCAAGCGTCCGCAGTTTAGTTTTTCAAGAACTGTGTTAATGATTTCGATGTCAAAATTCACCTGATGTCCAACAATAACCGCATTTCCGAGATAATTAATAAACTGTTCGATGGCTTGCGGCTCAAGCATTTTCTCGACTTTACTTTCAATGATAAACTCGTTCGACAAGCCGTTGTCGTGGTTAAAAACGTATTGCAAGAGAACAACTTCAAAAACATCGCCGGCATTTATGTGATTCTGTTGCATACCTACTGCACTTATCGCTAAAATGACATCTTTATGCGGATCGTTTCCCGTAGTTTGTAGTCGTAAAGCAACTGCACGTTCCGGTTTTTGTTCGATACGCGAAAGGTAGACTTTCCAGAAGTCGGGATAATTTTTGTTTGCTATTTTAATCCAGTCGAGCATAATTACGAGAAAAAGGTCAGTTGAAACTTACTTTTTACGATTTCTTCTAGTTCTTTCAAAGGAAGAATGGCACTTTTCAGCCGTTCGCGATCCGTTTTAGAAAGCTCATCGGTGGCAATGTATGCGGCGTCGGAACCCGATTTATAGCCTTCGTTGGTTCTAATTTTCAACAGCATCAAAAATGCTTCCGATGCCACTTGATATACGTCGGCATGCTTCGGCTCAAGCATTGCCAATTGTTTAAAACGACTGTACGTATTGGTACTTCCTTTGATTTCGCGACTTAAAGCGATAACTCGTGCAATTTCCACGTAAGTGAGAATCGCTCTGTTTTTGATATCAAATAAATCTTTGTATTCGCCGTCTTCTTCTAAATTAAATTTAGAGAAAAATCCCAGTGCAGGCGGACGTTTTATCGCTTCGTTAGCCAAATAAGCCAAGAATTTTTTGTTTTTCGGAACAACCGACATAACGTGTTCCCACAAGCTTTCTTCAATTTTTGCTTCTCCGGCAGCAATTTCAAAATCAAAGAAAATTCCTGGATTCTCCTGATTTTTTAAACCAGGCTTCGAAGTCCAGTCGCTGTATTGCTGTATCCAATCGGAAAACGATTTACACCAATTCAAATTGTTGGCCATGTGCTTATTCGGACATTCGCTGTAGCCGATATCTGAAAGAAACTGAGTGGTTCGTTTTGACAGACGTAAAAAGTACTCACGCACGGCAGTAACCCGATCTATTGCCACATCTTCATAAACCAAAAAATGATCTTGGTCGGTTTTCAATAGCTGTTCTTTTCGTCCTTGACTTCCCATAGATAAAAACGCGAAGCGGCAAGGAGGGGAGCCGTAATCTAAAACAGCAAGATCGATACAACGCTTAATTAATGCCATATTTACCTCGCCTGTAATAGCGCAAACGTGCGAAAGTGGAACCTTTTTCTCAATTGCTAATTGAATGAAATCAGTCATTTTTTCACGTAAATCTTTCAATTCTGAAACGTTCAGCGCTTTTTTGATCTCTTTAATTAGTAATCCCGGGTTATTCGCTTGCGCGGAAATCAGATCTGAAAGATGAATTACCCCTGTAATTGCAGTCGTTTCCGTACCATCGGCTGAAACTAATAGGAGTGGTGCATTATGGCGAATGATAGACAATTGTGCTTCGGCAAGCGACATATTTTCAGGAACAAAAACGTAATTTTTTGATGCAATTAACTGACAAGCAGCTGTTAGCGGCAAGCGTCCAGTAGCAATTTTCGAACTTAAATCGTGTTCAGTAACTACACCTAAAAGCATATTATTATGTAAAATAACAGCGCTTTGTTTCAGATTGTCAGTCATTTGCTGTGCGACAAGTTGTACGGAATCCGAAGCTTGGACGAACAGCGGTTTTTTGTCGTACGAAAGTGATTGGAAATACTGCAATTCCGTAGAACCTTCCGGACCACGAACGGTGTCGTTAACGAGTCCGCTTTTACCCATAGTGCTGAGGGAATTGCGCGGAGCGGTAGAAGCAAAACTTTGGAGTAAGAAGTCGAGCACTTTACTGTTGGTGAGCAATAATGGTCGGAAAGTGTCGATCGGAATGCCGTAAACAATGCTTTCTTCACGGGCTTTGGCCGTCATCATATAATTGTTTTTCGCAAAAAATGGCCGTAAGCCCAGAATTTCTCCAGTTTCGCAGCGATTTAGAAGCGTTTCTTCAGCGTCGGCAACAACTGAAAGATTTATAGCGCCGCTGGCAACGATGTAAAAGAACGGATGCAGCGGATCGTCGACTTTAAACAAAATCTGATTTTTTTCTAGCGTACGAATTTGCAAGGTTGCGGCCACGGGAACCAATTCTTCGAACGGAATTTCGTTGAAGGGTTGATAGGCGGCAAGAAATGTTGCTAATCTTTCGGCTAAAGTACTTTTCATAACACCCGTAAATATAAGCGAAAAAGATCTGAATATTAGTATTTGAAGGCTTTCTTTAGAATTTTTCTATTTTACATAATATAAATTATAGTTCAATTTTATATATAATAAAATCAATCATCGATAGATTCTAAAATCTTCAACCTAAATAATTTACTTATCTCTAATTCAAGCTTTTCTTTATAATTCTCTGTGAGCCATTCGCGATAATTCTTACTGACATTGCTCAAGCACATCGTGTACTTCTTTACGCGATAACCAATTTCTTCGTGCAGCAATTTCGACAGCTTTTTGGCTTCGTAAGCTGTATCGGCATTTTCAACACACATCTTAGAGTGCTGCGCCATCGACAAATCAAGAACTGTTTTTGCTTTCCGATTAAATCGTACCGTTTCAGCAAACTCTTTTTCTATATCAAAAGGTTCAATTTTCGACTTTGAAAAATGTTTCGCTACTTCTGGAGGCATTTCGTAAACAAAATTCGACTCAATTTCAGCGTCTTCTCGTAAATTTTCCAAATAGTATTCGGGCGATTTAAAAATGTGTTGCCAGTTTACTGGTGCGCTCCAGAGTCCGAATCGTGCTGCATTATTTCCCAGATCGATAACCGTAAACGAATCTTTCCCGGGCAAACGTCGCGATCCGCGTCCAATCATTTGAAAATAAAGCGTTAATGATTTTGTCGCTCGATTTAAAATCACCGTTTCAACCGTTGGCTCGTCGAAACCTGTAGTTAAAATTCCAACTGAAGTTAAAATAGCATCTCGTGTATTTTTAAACCACTTTAAAATTGCTTTCCGATCTGCTGTATTTGTTGTATTATCAAGGTGTTTAATGGGTAATTTTGCATTCTTAAACGTTTCTAATACATACAACGACGTACTAATACCGTTGTTAAAAATGAGCGTTTTTTTTCCTAAAGATTTCTCCATATAAGCATGCAATAACTTTTCTTGCATGGCTAGATTCGTGTAGAGATCATCGCTCGATTTTACGGTATAATCGCCATTAATACCCACTTTCAAACTCGTCAGACCAACATCGTACGAGTATGTTACTGCTTTCGCCAGATAGCCTTTATCTATTAAATTCGCAATGGTATCGCCTACGATAAGTTCGTCGTAGTTCTGATTCATAGGTAACTTGATGTTCGAACTCAAAGGAGTTGCCGTAACACCGAGAATAAACGATTGTGGAAAAGAACTCAACAATTTGCGAAACGAGTTATAATGCGCTTCATCGATAATTACGAGACCAATGTTATCTAATTGAAGAACAGCGTCGTT
>JAIXTU010000316.1 GCA_027483785.1 Flavobacterium sp. | reverse complement strand
GAGTAAGGAGAAAACGGTAGGACAATTATGGCACCGTACGATGCTTCATTCCAATCTGGAATTTGGAACTAAATTCAGAGCTTTTGTTCAATTAAATTCAACTTTTAGATTCTTTAATCCCGACCCTATAACTCCCGAAATTGACGAAAATCAATTGAGTTTACACCAAGCTTTTATGGAGTACCACTTTGATAAAAATTGGTCGTTTAGAGTCGGAAGGCAAGAAATGGGTTATGGCAACAATCGTGTACTAACGTTTCGAGAAGGCCCAAACACCCGACTTACTTTTGATGCTGCGATCATTAAATATAATTCGTTAAAACGCCGTATCGATTTATTGGCTATTACGCCTGTTCAATCAAAACAATATGTATTCGATGATCAATCATTCAAAGAGTATGTAATTGGTTTGTATGGAACCGAATTCATCACCGACAAAAAATTATTGGTGGATTACTACTTCTTAAACTTTACCTCAGATCGAAGACGATATAATTATGTTTCCGGAAGTGAAAACCGCCAAAATTTTGGTTTCAGATTTTTTTCCCAAAACAATAAATTCAATTACGAATTAGAAACGAGCTATCAAATAGGAACATTCAACAATTCAAAAATTCAGGCTTATAATGTTTCAGCCGATGTTAATTATAAAGTTCACGGCAGTTCGCAATGCGTTTTAGGAATCGTTTTCAATTACATTTCCGGAGACAAGGACAGAACCGACAATAAATTGAATACCTACAATCAATTTTTCGCAAAGCCTTCGTTTGGTTTAGCAGCCCCTATTGGTTCTTCAAACATTGTAAACTTAAATCCCTATCTGCGAATTGCGCCTATTAAAAAATTATCAGTCTATGCAGGAGTTTATTTAATGCAACGGCAAAGTGATCAAGATGGTACTTATACGCCAGGCTCCGGACAAATCAGACCCAATCCAACGCAACTTTTTAGTTCTACCAATCGCATTATCGGAACACAATATGCCTTGGAAACGGGATACCAATTAAACAACCACTTTTTCTTTGCTATCGACAGCGCTTACTTTCAAGCTGGCGACTATATAAAAGATACTGGAAACGGTTTAGATATAACCTACTTAGCTGTAAAGAGCACCTTTAAATTTTAAAAAATGAAAGTAACAATACTGGGTCCTGGAAATATGGGTCTTGCTTTAGCTAAAAATTGGATACTGAAAGGACATCAAATTACTTTTTCGCATTCCAAAAGAAAAGAGAAAATCAATGCCATTTTAGAAGAAATCAAAGGGTCACAATACCTTGAGTTAACTGAAGCAATCCAATATTCGGAAGTAATCATTATCGCTTCGGTTTATGACGGTTTAAGCGAAATATTCCGATACAAAGATCTATTTAGCAACAAGATTGTAATCTCATGCACCAGCAACTTAAAACCAGATTTTCTTGGAAATACAATGGGTTTACAAACAAGCAGAGGTTTTTCAGTGGCGGAAGAAATTCAAGAAAATTTACCCACTGCTTATGTAGGAGAGGCATTTAATACTGCTTTTGCCGAGAATATTGGAAACCTACAACGAATTGAAAGCAAGACTATTGCATCAATTTTCTATTGCTCAAATCATACTAAAAATAAAGAAGTTGCCTCACAACTCATCTCTGATTTAAACTACCAAGCCATTGATGCAGGAGATCTTAAAAGCGCTCGTGCCTTAGAAACATTTGCCACCTCTTGGGTGCAATTAGCCGTGGTAAGTAATCATTATCCCGGTTTCGAAATCAAAATTGTAAATCACTAATCCAAAATATCTCTAAAATGAAATTCAAGAATTTTAATAGCGATAAGCTTTTTATCAACGGAAACCGAATTCACGTCAGAACTGCCGGTGAAGGAAAACCTATCTTGTTAATTCATGGTTGGTTGGGCACATCATACACATGGCGAAAAGTTGCACCACAGTTAGTAGAAAACGGCTATCGTGTTGTTATCCCCGACATGCGCGGCTACGGCGACAGCGATAAACCACTTACCGGATACGACGGGTTAACATTGGTTGAAGATTTACGAGCTATTGTCAATCAATTAGAAATTAAAGAAAAAGTACATGTCGTTGGTTGGGATATGGGTGCCTTGCCAACATTTCTATTTGCTGCACATTACCCAAATGAGGTAGCCTCGATCACGTATCTCGACGAACCCTTACCGAGCGTGAATCTGCACGAATTTACAACTTTCAAAAAAGAAACACACGGCGGCTATTGGCACTTTGGCTTTAATTCTAGTGTCGATTTACCGGATTTACTCATTGCGGGAAAAGAGCGCGAATTCTGGAATTACTTATATAGTATGATGCTATACAATCCGGAATCTATATCGGAAAAAGACAAAGATGAATATTTACGAACCTATGCTGCGGCTGGAGGAATTCGAGGCAGCGTAGGCTGGTATCGAGAGGCTTTAGTAACAACTGATCAGTTTGAAGCAGCGATCGCAAAAGGCAAAATCACAGTTCCGGTTCTGGCGTTGGGGGGGCAATATGGTTCGGCTTATACTCATTCACAACTGGTTCCATTTTGTGAAAACATTCAAGGCGGAATCATTCCCAATTGTGGTCACATGGTGGCTGAAGAACAACCCGATTATTTGGTAAAGCAATTATTGGATTTCTATAATCAAAACTGAAGATCATGACAAATACCAGCGAAATTCTAAAACCGATTTATCTAGCAGAAATGAGTTTTGACGACGGCGACTTCGACCTTCACCAATCAGTCTTAATGAACGACTTTTCATTCAAAAGCCCATTCGGAAGTTTTAATACTGTTCCAGATTATATGACTTGGCTCAAATCATTTTATGAGGTCGTCAAAAACCAAGGCGGAACGCGCCATTTAATTACTAATCCGGTGATTACGCAAATTTCATCTACCCAAGTACATGTCAAATCATATCTAACTATCCTTAATAAAAAAACAATGAACATCATAGGTACATCAGTAGTTGCGGATACACTCACACAACACGACAATATTTGGAAATGTAGCCACAGAGAGATTTTTACCGACCAAACATTTAACTAAAAGTGTAATACAAATCAAAAACAGATTGATATGAATGCAAAAACAAAAAAAATAATTAATTGGTCGCTAACGGCCATTGTAGCCTTTATTTTTCTAGGCAGTGCTTCCGGAAAATTGATGCCAGCGGAAACCGACATTGAATTGGCAAAAAATTTCGGATTAAGTCAACAGATATTTTTCTACATAGGTTTGATCGAACTTTTATCCATAACACTCTTCATTATTCCTCGCACGGGAATTATTGGTACGCTACTGCTAGCTGCTTACATGGGAGGTGCCATTGCAACACATTTGGAACACAATGAAAGTATCATAGCGCCTTGCGTTATTCAAGCATTCATTTGGATTGTGGCTTTCATAAGATTTCCTGAGCTAAGACAACGAGTGTTAAATGTAAATCCAATAAAGTAAAAATTTCATCTAATGAAAACACTAGAAGAACGAATTACAGCCATCGAAGACGAAAATGCCATCAGAGCATTATCGTACAAATTCGCAGATGCTGCCAACCGCATTGATGTCGAGCTATTTAAATCGTTATGGATGGCACACGGCGAATGGACAATTGGTCCACCAATCAATCAGCACTTCGTTGGTATTGATGAAATAAGTACGGCTTTTTCCGGCTTATTAGCTAGCTGGGGATTTTTTGTGCAATTGCCTGCCGGCGGAAACATCCAAATTAACAAAGAAACGGCAACTGCGCATTTCTATGTAAATGAAATTGCCCATTCTAAATCGGGTGTAAGTAATTACAATTTAGCACAATATGAAGATAAATTACTGAAGGAAAATGGCGTATGGCGCTTCGTGAAAAGGAATTATAAAGTGATTTATCTAGATCAATCGCCGCTCTTAGGAACTTCTTTTTCAATTTAATATGGACTTGGTAACACACTATCCTTCAAAACAAGAAAATGCACCAACAATACTCGTTTTTGGAGGTAATCCGCAACGGCGTGCAGAAGTAGTTAGTTTATTGAAAACGGCTTCCGATCTCAACATCTATGCAGCTTTAAATGAATCGTCGGGCTTGGAAACTCTGGAGCAATTAATTGATCTCGATCTCGTACTAATCGGCGGACGTTACGATCAAGACCAGCGAAACCGCATTCGCGAAAAATTAGCGCAGAAATTTCCCATCGCTAGCATCTCTGAACCCGGTTTCGATTACCCCTACTCCAACGAACGAATTTTAACCGACGTACAATCTAAAGTAAAACACAAAATCTCTTAATAATGATAGGAATTACCGCAGAAAATCGACTGAAAGTTGCCGAGAGCTTGAACCGGATTCTCGCCGATGAATACCTCTTATACACCCAAACACGCAAAGCACATTGGAATGTAGAAGGCGCCGACTTTTATTTAAAACACAAGCTTTTTGAAGACCAGTACGAAATAATTGATGAGATCATCGACGATATAGCCGAACGTATCCGATCAATCGGTCATTATGTACCTGCGTCGCTAAGTGAATTTCTAGAACTCACGCACCTTTCCGAACTGAATAGGAAACCAAATGACAGCGATGGATTCATTCAAAACTTACTGGAAAATCATGAAAGTATCATCCTCAAAATTCGCGAACAAATAAAACCATTCGCTGACCAATACCACGATTTAGGAAGCAGCGATTTTATTACCGGAGTTCTTGAACAACATGAAAAAATGGCATGGATGCTTCGCGCGTCACTTTCGCACAAGTAACTCTCATTCAATAACTTATAAATCAAAAACAAATAACCTTAAATTTTTAATCATTATGAAAAAGCAATTTTTTACACTGCTGTTTGCAGCAATTAGTTCATTGGCGTTAGCTCAAAAACCAAGTCCAGAATTGTTGAATCCTACCAACCACGCACTCGTACTAATTGATCACGAAGGACAAATGGCTTTTGCTACTAAAAGTGTCGATCCTATTCAATTGCGCAACAATACTGGGCTTATCGCCGGAGCTTCAAAAATTTTTAATGTGGCTACCGTTGTAACTACAGTGGCAGAAAAGACGTTTAGCGGACCCGTTTTTCCTGAAATTTTAGAGTTTTATCCGAACACCAAACTCTATATCGATAGAACAACGATGAATACTTGGGAAGATGTAAACGCGCACAAAGCTATTACCGGAAAAGGTAAAAAGAAAATCGTTTTGGCGGGTTTATGGACGAGCGTATGTATTGTTGGCCCAGCTTTATCGGCAATTAGTGAGGGTTACGAAGTGTACGTAATTACGGATGCTTGTGGTGATATTTCTGCGGAAGCGCACAATCAGGCAATAACACGTATGGTACAGGCGGGCGCTAAACCTATGACTGCCTTACAATACCTTTTAGAACTTCAAAGAGATTGGGCGAGAAAAGAAACTTACGTTCCTGTAAACGATTTAGCGCAGCGCTTCGGAGGCGGCTACGGCATAGGAATTCAGTACGCTCGTGAAATGTTGAAGCACTAAAAAGAAATTAATCCGCTGCCTGTGAAATGCAGTGCAGCGGATTTAAAATCCAATAAAAATGATACGGTATAAACTCCTCTTTCTCTCGCTATTGGCTAGCTTCTATTGCTTTTCACAACAAGCACCAGAACTGATTATCTATAACGCCAAAATTTACACCTTAGACGATAAAAACAGCGTTGCAGAAGCAGTTTCAATTTCAGCTGGCAAAATCGTCAAAGTAGGCAGTGCCAAAGAACTGTTGAAAACTAAAACGAAAAAAACAAAACTGATTGATGCGGCAGGAAAAACGATGATTCCCGGTTTGTTCGATTCACATTTACACGTAATTCGCGGCGGCCGCTTTTACAATACCGAACTGCGCTGGGACGGCGTAAAATCGCTTAAAATTGCCTTACAAATGCTAAAAGATCAGGCAGCACGAACCCCACAAGGACAATGGGTCCGCGTAGTTGGCGGTTGGAGCGCTTATCAATTTGAAGAAAAAAGACTTCCAACGCTCGAGGAAATCAATCAAGCTACTGGAAATGTGCCAACTTTCGTTCTTTATCTATACGGACATGCTTACCTCAATAAAGCAGGATTAGAAGCTTTAAATATTACCGCCGATACTCCCGTGAATGCAGGCTCGCTCATCGATAAAGACATTAACGGAAATCCGACAGGTTTACTTGTTGCCGAACCAAATGCGTATCTGTTATACGCTACTTTAGCTAAACTTCCTGAATTATCGCATGCCGAAAAGATAAATTCTACCAAACAATTCATGACTGAACTCAACCGGTTTGGTATCACTGCTGTTATGGACGCTGGCGGAGGTTTTCAGAATTTCCCAGACGACTATGCCATTACCGATTTGCTCTGCGAAAATCAGGAGCTGAGCGTTCGGATTCCGCATTTCCTCTTTGCACAAAAAGCAGGAAAAGAATTCGACGACTATTCGAATTGGATTCGTACTGTTGAAATCGGACAAGGCTGCGGCGATCACGGAAATCACAGCGATTCAAAATCCGCCCAACATTCCGAACCTCTGGAATATTATGTACAAGGCGGTGGCGAAAATGTAGTGGCTTCGGCAGCAGATTTTGAGAACTTTGACAAACCACGCCCCGAGTTAAGCCCGAAAATGGAAGAACAACTCAAAAGTGTTCTCGAATTATTGGTGAAAAACAAATGGCCATTCCGAATTCATGCTACTTATAATGAAAGTATTACACGTTTTCTTAATGTCATCGAAAGCATAAATAAAGAAACACCTCTTAACGGACTAACCTGGTTTTTTGATCACGCCGAAACCGTTTCGGAAGAAAATCTAAAGAGAATAAAAAACCTTGGCGGCGGAATTGCTATACAACATCGAATGGCTTTTCAAGGCGAAAGCTTCATTAAAAGATATGGTCTGAAAGCAGCAAACCAATCGCCACCCATTCGAAAAATGCTGGAGCTCGGAATTACTGTGGGAATGGGGTCCGATGGCACGCGTGTAAGCTCCTACAATCCGTGGATTGGCTTGCACTGGTTGGTTACAGGTAAAACAGTTGGTGGAACCAAACACTTGTCGGATAACAACCTGCTCGACCGAAATACAGCTTTGCGCCTGTACACGCAAGGAAGTGCTAAATTAATTGGGCTTGACGGCGACCGCGGACAGATAAAACCAGGATATTTGGCCGATTTATCGCTTTTGTCTGACGATTATTTTCAAACTCCTGAGTCGAACATTTTAAAAATCGAAGCCGAACTTACCGTTGTTAATGGCGTTGTAGTTTACGGCAAAAATGAGTTCGAAAAAGTGGCTCCAAAAACCGAAAAAGCGATTCCAGCGTGGTCGCCAGTAAATTATTACGGAGGTTATCAAAACAAATAGTTATGAAAACGCAAAACCTAATCTTAGAATTCAACAATTTCAAAATGATTTCTATCGACGCGGGTATTTTACTCTTTCGAACTGCGCTGTGTCTTGAACTAATCCTTGTTCACGGCTTGAAGAAAATTGGCATTGGAACCGCTGTCGCAGAAGTTGTACCAAATCCGCTAAACCTACCCGATCAATTCAATCAGCTATTTGCCATTTCGGCAAATCTCATTTTTCCCGTTTTCGTACTGTTTGGATATCTAACGCGAATTGCAATTCTGCCCATACTTGCGGTAACACTCACGGGCTATTTTATTATTCACTGGAACGATAGTCCGCTTGTGCGCGATATTCCATTCATGTACAGCTTAGGATTCTTACTATTATTTGTTACAGGACCCGGCAAATACTCAATCGACTACCGTTTGTGCATCAAAAACATGCCTGTAATACAATAAAATTATGGAAGCAAATCAAGAAAGTCGCCGCCAGTTCATTAAAAGTACAGCCCTAGCTTTAACCGGAGTTTCGTTAGGAGTTGGTACCACCGCGCTTTTTACGAGCTGTAAAGACGAAGGCGTGCATAAATCTTCGGAAACTCGATTGGCATTGCGAAAAAACATTGCCGACCTACCGATTGATGATCCCGAAATAAGATTGCTGAAAGATGCATTTAAAATCTTGAAAAAGCGTTCGCAAATTTCACCGTTGGATCCGAGCGGTTGGGAAGCGCAAAGCATGCTACATGCAACATTTTGTGCAACGAGTATCTACGCCAATCAAGTGCATTACAACTGGTACGTCTGGCCGTGGCACCGTTTGTATTTATGGTCCATGGAACAAAAATTGCAAAAAGCAGTCGGTGAGCCCACTCTCGCATTACATTACTGGGATTGGACCAAAAAGAACACCATTCCTGAGCATTACTGGGGCGGAGCGGATAATCCGTTGTACAACCCAACACGCCTGGTAAGTGCACAAGATGAAATTCCAACCGATTTCATAAATGTTGGTGCCACATTACGCGCTTCAAATTACCAGACTTTTGGAGGCTATCCGGCTGTTAAATCTGAAAAAGAAAGCCAAATTGATGGAATGGCAGAACAAACATTTCACAACAACATTCACAATTGGGTGGGCGGACAAATGGCTACATTTATCGAAAGCGGATTTGACCCGTTGTTCTACGGACATCACGGAAATTGCGACCGTATTTGGACCGCTTGGCAACGCTACAGCGAAAAAAACAGGGTACCAACCGACGAAAACTGGCTAGAAAAGCGTTTGTACAGTACCGATGGAACGGGAAAACCAATTGCTTTTACGATTCGTGAACTGCTTGATAACAAAAGTCTTGGTTACGATTTTCAAGATCTTAATCTAAATCCGAACGTATGCAATCCGTACACCGAAGCACAAAAGCCCATTCGAATTCCCACAAAAGCCGATTGCAAAGCTGCTGTTAACGTTTCCGACAGCCACGATGCTATTTTT
>JAIXTU010000354.1 GCA_027483785.1 Flavobacterium sp. | reverse complement strand
TCGCTGCTGTTGAGCGGTAAATTTTGGAAATGAAACGCCAAGGCATTTACTAGAGTTCCGGTATAATTTCCGTGTCCGGGATGAACTACGAGGCCAGCTGGTTTATTAATGAGTAGAAGGGCATCGTCTTCGTAAACGATATCGAGCGGAATGTCTTCCGGATCGATACGGTTTTCAAATGGCGGATGCGGCAATAAAATACGAACCACATCGAGTGGCTTTACGCGATAGTTTGATTTTACGGGAATATCGTTTACGTAAATGTCGCCGTTATCAGCTGCTTTTTGAATTTTATTTCGAGTAGTATTAGCTACTACTTGCATCAGAAATTTATCAATACGCAATAATTCTTGTCCTTTTGGAACTTCAAATCTGAAATGTTCAAATAAACTATCTTCTTCTTCGATTTCAGCTATCTCGTCTGTACTCATGGCAAGCTATCTATTTGTTCCTGAGTATCTTCTTCGTCTTCAAAGCCTCCGCTTCCATCGCCCAGCACGAGATCGATCTTACTTCCTTTGAGAATTTTCTCTCCAGCTTTTACGGTTTTTCCGTTGCATTTCACTTCCAGAACCATGTCTTTTCCGATGTACGGTTTGTAGGTGATTGAACCTAAAGTAAGCCCGGCAGATTGAAGTGTGCTTTCGGCGTTACGCAGCGTTTTCTCTACCAGTTCGGGCATACGAATAGTGCTGTAGCCTCCGGAATTGATTTTCAAATAGATTTTACGATCCGACTTTACCTTCTCACCCGGCGCGGGATCTTGTTGAACAACCGAAAATTTTGGAAATTCCGGATTGAAGTCGACTGTATCGAGAACCACGTAATCTAAATCGGCATCGTCTAGTACTTCTTCTGCTTGTTCGGTACTCATTTTAGATAAGTTGGGTACAGCAATTTCTTCGCCGTGATTGGTTGAGAAATCGAGGTATTGCAGCAAGAGAAATCCGACAGCTATGGTGATGAAAAATGCCAGAAAAAGCTGACCGAAAAAAGTTTTTGAAGTTAAATATTCCCGAAGGGTCATGCGCCAAATTTTAGTTGCAAAGATACAGAATGAACAACTGAAACGGATGTGAAAAAAATGATATTTTTGTTTACGCGTTTGGAAGAAAAAATTGAGCGTTTAACACGTATTTTCCGAATCGTAGCGCAGCGTTTTTGTTGTGTTTTTTTACAGCGTATTAATCTTCAATTACAGACGAATGAAAAACATCGCCGTTATAATGGGCGGATATTCAAGTGAATACCAAATCTCAATAAAGAGTGGCAACGTAGTTTACGAAACCTTAGACCGACAAAAATACCGGCCGTATCGGATTGTGATTACTGCCAAACGTTGGTATCATCTTACCGATGACCATAGAGAGATTGCTGTAAATCGCGGTGATTTTAGTGTAGAAATAAACGGGGAAACGATTTTTTTCGACGCTGTTTTTAACGCCATTCACGGAAGTCCGGGTGAAGATGGGTTGTTGCAAGCGTATTTTGAGTTGTTGGGCATTCCGCAGAATTCCTGCAATTATTATCAGGCTGCACTCACGTTTAACAAGCGCGATTTATTGGCCGTTTTGCGTCCGTACGGAATTAAAATGGCAAAATCGTTTTATGTAAATAAAGGCGATATCGTTGATTTTGAAGCTATTGTTGAAACAGTTGGCTTACCTTGTTTTGTAAAACCGAACAAATCGGGAAGTAGTTTTGGAATATCGAAAGTTAAGGACAGAGCGGCTTTGCCCGAGGCGCTTGCGGTTGCTTTCGCAGAAGATCACGAAGTTTTAATCGAATCGTTTTTAGATGGAACGGAAGTTTCGATTGGCGTTTTACGAATTGATGGCGAGGTAAAAGCTTTGCCAATAACTGAAATTGTTTCGGAAAACGACTTTTTTGATTACGAAGCCAAGTACGAAGGCAAGTCGCAAGAAATTACACCAGCACGTATTTCAGAAGAATTGGCCGAAAAAGTGCGCGCTGCTGCTATAAAAGTCTATACCATTTTAGGAATGAAAGGATTTTCAAGAAGCGAGTTTATTTTAGTAAACGACGAGCCGTATATGCTGGAAATGAACACCATTCCCGGACTAACGAAAGAGAGTTTGATCCCGCAACAGGCGGCAGTAGCTGGCATTTCATTGCAAGATTTATTTACAAACAGCATTGAAGATTCGATGCGTTAACTGATTCACAGCCATGAGAAAAGCTATTTTTCCGGGATCTTTTGATCCGATAACGCTCGGACATTACGATATCATAAAACGAAGTTTGCCTTTGTTTGATGAAATAATTGTTGCCATCGGTGTAAATGCCGAGAAAAAGTATATGTTTTCGTTAGAACAACGACTAGATTTTATTCGAAAAGCGTTTGCCGACGAACCGAAAGTGCGCGTAATAACTTACGAAGGTTTAACGGTATCGCTTTGCAAGAAAGAAAAAGCGGGTTTTATTTTGCGTGGACTCCGCAATCCGGCTGATTTTGAATTTGAAAAAGCAATTGCACATACGAATCGGAAGTTATCTAAAATAGAGACCGTTTTTTTATTGACGGCTGCAAATACTTCGTACATCAGTTCGAGTATTGTTCGAGATGTTATTCGAAATGGCGGCGATTATACGGTTTTGGTTCCGGATTCGGTACGGGTGTAAGTAACGTAAAGTGGAAACGATTGCCCGCAGCAGGGATTACAGCGAAAAGCCTTTTTAGGCCGCCGCGGTTTCGCGGGCTAAAAAGCTTGTAGCGTAAAGCCCGGTGCCGACCGTTATGTTTTTGTGTTGAAGTGAGATTTTTTGGGAGGCAGCTGCCCTACTCTTCAAAAAGCAATTTAATGTTTTCGTAGGAATTTTTTAAGGCTTCGGCACAGGCTTGAGCATCTAACCAGGCTACTTTTTCGATGCCTTCTTCGGCTTGTGGAACAAGTTGCTGAACGCTGGAACTTCGCATTTCGTACCACTGCGTAACTTTGAGTTTATAGCGTCCGTTTCGCTTAAAAATGTGATAGGTTTTCTGAAGTTTATCGGTGATGATGAGGTTATCGATACCGGTTTCTTCTTGTACTTCGCGAATAGCGGCAAGTTCGTTGGTTTCGCCTTTTTCGAGTCCGCCTTTAGGTAAATCCCATTTACCGTTTCGGAAGATGAAAAGCACTTCATTTTTCTTGTTATACACCAAACCACCTGCGGCTTTATGTACGGGCAATTTCGATTTCAGGGTTTTGAGAATTTCCTTTTCATCGGGATGATAAAGAAAAGCTTTATCGACTTTACCTTGAAAGAGTTTTACGATAAGTTTTTTAATATCAACGCTTTCCAGCAAAAACAGATCGAAATCGGTTTCTTTTTGGGTTTGGTTTGTCAAAAAAAGAGGTTTATCGTTGACAAAAACTTTATACGTCTGTGCTATGGCTCTTAACAAAGAAACAGCCGCCAAGACAGCCGAGCTTTTGCTGCAAATTAATGCAATTAAATTGAATCCGGGAAATCCGTTTTTATGGTCTTCGGGATGGAAATCGCCTATTTATTGCGACAATCGTGTTACTTTATCTTTTCCTCCGATTCGGAATTATCTAAAAGAGGAGTTTGCTAAAAACATTGAAAAACAATTTGGTAAACCTGATGTGATAGCTGGTGTAGCTACTGGAGCCATTGGCATTGGTTTATTGGTTGCCGAGGCATTAGCATTGCCTTTTGTTTATGTGCGTCCGGAGCCAAAAAAGCACGGCAGACAGAACCAAATCGAAGGATTTTTGCAGAAAGGGCAACATGTGGTTGTTATTGAAGACTTGATTAGTACTGGAAACAGCAGTTTAATGGCTGTTGAAGCTTTGCGCGAAGCGGGAGCTCAAGTGAAGGGAATGGCTGCGATTTTTGATTATGGTTTTGATGTTGCGAAGGCGAATTTCAAAAAATCGAATGTTGATTTATTTACCTTAAGTAACTACGAGCATTTACTACCGTTGGCAGTTGCCAAACAATACATAACAGAAACCGAAGAACAAACTTTAGTCGAATGGCGCGTTAATCCTGCCGGCTGGGGAATGGAAGTGGAATAAAATATATCTTTATGAAATTAGAAAGCCCTAGAACCGAAGTTGGAAAATCAGCTCAATATTTATTTGATTCGTTAACCGACATTCAAAATTTTGAAAAATTAATGCCTGAGAGCATTGCAAAATTTGAAGTTACCGATGCCGATAGCTTTATTTTTGGATTGAAGGGCATGCCAGAAATAAAATTGCGTTTGAAGGAAAAAACAGCGCCGAATCACATTGTTTTAGGTGCTGCGAGCGACAAATTGCCTTTTACTTTACGTGCGGCCATCGAAGACTTAGGTGCTGATAAAGCAGGAATTCAGTTGTTTTTTGAAGGCGAATTCAATGCCATGATGGCGATGATGGTTAAAGGACCGATTCAGAAGTTTATCGACACTTTGTCGGAAAACATGTCGAAGCTTTAGTACATCATTTTTACTTCTTTAATACCGTACGCCCGAATTTCGTCGTTTTCGTGCTGAAGTACTAATTTACCTTCGGGAGAAATCCCTATAATCAATGCGTTAAAAAGAAGGTTGTTTACTTGATAAACGGCTGGTTTCTGGTATTTCATTAAAACACTGAGATAATTAGTTCGAATTTCGGCTAGTGATTCAGCATTGCTATTTTCGAGTAGTGCGATTATTTGATCACGGATTTCAAGCATCAACAGCGTATCGTCTTCAATTTCAACACCATTTAGCAGCAAAGAAGTGGCAGAAGGCAGTTCGTTGAAATGGCTTTGTTTGACGTTTATTCCGATTCCCACGATAAAAGTCGGATTTCCTTGATTGTCGTTTAGCTGTTCGATTAAAATGCCACCGAGTTTCCTGCCGTCTGCCATAATGTCGTTCGGCCATTTTATTTCACTTGCTAGTCCGAATTTGCTTAAGCTTTGTTGAATGGCAACAGACACGAGCATTTGAAATTCGAAATCGTGTTCAAATTTTTCGGCAGGCTTTCGCACCAACAAACTAAATGTTAGCGACTTACCAACGTCAGCCAGCCAAGTTGCGCCCATTTGCCCGCGTCCGGCGGTTTGTTCTACGGCGTGAACCAGCGTAAAGTTGGCAACAACAGTTTGTTTGGTTTGTTGTTTTAAAAAGCTGTTGGTCGAATCTATGGCATTTAGTTTGATAACTGTTAGCTTGTTGCTCATGAGCGTCGTTTAATCTTGTGTTAACGACCGAAAGTAACAACAAAAATTGGTAAATTTGCGCACTTACACTTAAAGAATAGATGGCGAAAAAAACTACGGGTAACGACGAATTACTAGCAGAGATTATTAAAGGAATCGAAGAGGTTAAAGGAAACGATATTGATATTTTGGATTTGCGCGCAATAGACAACTCGGCCTGCGACTACTTTGTAATTTGTAACGGAAACTCAAACACACAGGTAAACGCCATTGTAAACTCCGTGCAAAAAACGGTATCTCGCGCTTTGAAAGACAAGCCTTGGCACGTTGAAGGATCAGAGAATGCCGAATGGGTCTTAATGGATTACGTGAGCATAGTAGTTCATGTTTTTCAGAAGCACATTCGAGAGTATTACAACATTGAAAGTTTGTGGGGCGACGCCAAGATTACCTCTATTCCCTCTAATTATTAAAGAAAAAAAGGCTTATGTCTAAGGAAAATAATTCGCAGCCGCGAAAAATTAAGTTTAACCCCATGTGGTTATATGCCGCATTAGTTGGATTTTTGGTCTTCGTGTACGTGACTGGAAGCACAAATATTAAAGATCCTTCTAAAATTAGTACTTCTACTTTCCGCCAATATCTCGAAATGGGCTTGATAGATCGTGTAGTAGTTTATAACACGACCGAGGCAGAAGTTTATTTGAACGCTGCGGCATTAAAACAACCCGCATTTAAAGATGTAGCGAAAGGCGTTTTCGGTGCACCTAACGGTCCGCATTTTTATTTGGATGATATTGGTGATGGGGAAACATTCCAAAAAAATCTGGAAAATGCAGTTGCATCGAAAAAGTTAAAGGATTACAATTTTGAAAAACGCAGTGATTGGGGAGAAATTCTTTCGTTTTTGTTCCCAATTCTTATAATCGTCATTTTTTGGTTATACATCATGCGCCGAATGTCGGCTGGTGGTGCTGGTGGACCCGGCGGACAAATTTTCAATATTGGAAAATCAAAAGCGCGTTTGTTCGATGAGAAAAGCGACATTAAAATTACATTTAAAGACGTTGCCGGTTTAGAAGGAGCAAAAGAAGAAATTCAAGAAATCGTTGAATTCTTAAAAAATCCGGAACGCTATACGAATTTAGGAGGAAAAATTCCGAAAGGTGCCTTATTGGTTGGACCTCCAGGAACCGGTAAAACCTTACTCGCGAAAGCAGTAGCTGGCGAGGCTCGTGTGCCGTTTTTCTCGCTTTCAGGTTCGGATTTTGTGGAAATGTTTGTTGGCGTAGGTGCGTCGCGCGTTCGCGACTTGTTCAAACAGGCTAAGGAAAAATCGCCCGCGATCATCTTCATTGATGAAATCGACGCTGTAGGTCGTGCTAGAGGAAAAAATTCATTTAGTGGCGGAAACGATGAACGCGAAAACACACTGAATCAACTTCTTACTGAAATGGACGGTTTTGGAACAAACAGCAACGTTATAGTTTTAGCAGCTACAAACCGCTCCGACGTTTTGGATAAAGCTTTGATGCGCGCCGGACGATTCGATCGTCAAATCTTTGTTGATTTACCGGATATCCGCGAAAGAAAAGAGATTTTCGAAGTGCATTTGAAGCCTTTGAAAAAAGTTGAAGATTTAGATACTGATTTTCTTGCCAAACAAACGCCTGGTTTTTCAGGTGCTGATATTGCCAATGTTTGTAACGAAGCAGCGCTTATTGCCGCTCGTAAAAACAAACCATCGGTAGACAAACAAGATTTCTTAGATGCTGTTGACCGAATTGTTGGCGGTTTGGAGAAGAAAAATAAAATTATTACTAAAGAAGAAAAACGCGCCATTGCCATTCACGAGGCCGGACATGCAACGGTGAGTTGGATGCTTGAGCACGCTGCACCCTTAGTAAAAGTTACCATTGTACCGCGCGGACAAAGTTTGGGTGCAGCTTGGTACTTACCAGAAGAACGACAAATTGTCAGACCAGACCAAATGCTCGACGAAATGTGTGCTACCATGGGGGGAAGAGCTGCCGAAAAAGTAACTTTTGATACGATCTCAACTGGAGCTTTGAGCGATTTAGAGAAAGTGACACGCCAAGCACGCGCTATGGTAACTATTTTTGGTTTGAACGATAAGATTGGAAATGTAACCTATTACGACAGTTCTGGGCAAGCAGAATACAACTTCTCTAAACCCTATTCCGAAGATACTGCCAGGGTAATTGACAAGGAAATTAGCGATTTGATTGAGTCGCAATACCAACGTGCAATTGCTATTTTGGAAGAGAATAAGGAAAAACTTTTTCAATTGGCCGACATTTTAATTGAACGCGAAGTGATCTTTAAAGATGATTTAGAAGCGATTTTTGGTCAGCGTCAATGGCAAACTGCCGAAGAAGCTGATAAACAGTTGTAAGTATACACCTTCCTAATTTTATAAAAACTTGTTTCAATCAGTAGTTGAAACAAGTTTTTTTTATCTTTGGACGCAACGAACCTTTGCGAGCAGTAAAGCCAAATGAGTATTTTTAAAAAGTTTTTTAATTCCAGCACCGACAACTCCGGAGAAACTCCAGGAGACGACCTAAACAATCTGCACGCCGGGCTGACAACCGATGAGCTTTTCACATTGAAATTCCGAAAAAACGGAGGAAAGTTTCTGTATTGTGAAAGTATGGCTGAAGTAAAAACGCATTTTGAAGACATTTTGGAAGAAAACGATTGGTTTGAACAGGAAGCCATGTGTTTTGAACCCAAGCTGTTTTCGCTTTTGGATGAGAATAAAATTCCACACGAAAAAACTGCAAATCCCAAATTTTTATTGGCAAGCTGCGAAAATTTAATTGCCGAAGAAGGCTCGGTCCTGTTATCTTCCAACCAAATTAAACATCACAAACCTCAGGAACTTCCTACTAATTTTGTCATTTTTGCGACTACTTCGCAACTGGTTCAAACAAAATCAGATAGCTTGCGAACTATCAAGCAGCGCTACGACAAAAACTATCCGAGCAACATAATGGCTTTTACGTATTTTGAAAAGTCAAAAGAAGAAGACTTTCTTCACTACGGAAGCGTTGCTAAAAATTTGTATTTGCTTCTTTTAGAGGACGCTTAGTATGAACGAAACGTTGCAGCGGGCGCTATCAGGAGCGGTATATATCTTGCTTCTACTCTCGGCTGTTTTGTATTCTACCGAAAGTTTCTTCGTATTATTTTACTTTTTTTTACTGATAGCCGTTTTCGAATTTTCGAAGCTCGTTCGCATCCATTCACTGATTCCTGCACTTTTAGCGAGTTTAATTTATGGCAGCTCTGCTTACATGCTTGTTTACAAGGTAAATATCCAGTACGTCGATATTGTTGTTCTCGGAATTACGCTTTTTGTTTCGTTAATCAGTATGATTTTTTTATTCGATAACAAGCGCACCGAACTGCGTCGCGCAAGTAAATTCATCTTTTTAATTGGCTATATCATTTTGCCCTTTATAAGTATTATGAACATTACTGCTTTGGGTGAAGAAGATCCGAATTCGCTGTATTTGCTAAAAACGTACAAGCCCAAAATTTTAATCAGTGTTTTTATTTTGATTTGGACGAATGATACATTTGCATACATCGTAGGAAAATCGATTGGGCGCAATAAACTTTTTGAACGAATTTCTCCTAAAAAAACGATAGAAGGTTTTCTCGGAGGTCTTTTCTTCTCGTTACTTGCCGCTTTTTTGATTTCGAAATTTTACATGCAACCAAAACCAATTCATTTCCAGAAGTCTTTAATCATTTGGGGAATAACTGCGGTTTTAATCAGTGTTTTCGGAACAATTGGCGACTTAATAGAATCGAAATTCAAACGAATTGCTGGTGTTAAAGACAGCGGAAACATTATGCCTGGGCACGGCGGTATACTCGATCGGCTCGATAGTATTATATTTGTCGCACCATTTATATTTTTACTGTACAAAATTCTCCCAAAATGATTGTATCATTCCATAAAGAAGGCGCAAAAATTATCTTAATCTCCTGCATGATTGTTGTGGCGGGAATACTCGTGGCCGAAGCCGTTTTTTTTTTTTTTTTTCTGAGAAAAGGCATCCAGAGCTTTCTTTTGATTTTTCTGATATTGATTCTTCAGTTTTTTCGAAACCCGAACCGAAGCTTAATTCCTACCTTAGATACCATTACCGCACCTGTAGATGGAAAAGTTGTAGTTATTGAAGAAGTGTACGAACCTGAAATTTTTAAATCGAATCGATTACAAGTATCGATTTTCATGTCGCCTATAAACGTACACGTGACCCGTTATCCAATAGGCGGAAAAATCACGCACAGTATTTACCATCCTGGAAAGTATTTGGTTGCTTGGCATCCGAAAGCAAGCACAGAAAACGAGCGAACAACTGTAGTTATTGAAAATGAAGTACTGGGAGAAATCATGTACCGACAAATTGCTGGTGCTTTAGCGAAACGTATTGTGAACTATGCCAAAGAAGGTCAGATGGTGCTTCAAGGATCGGATGCTGGATTTATAAAATTTGGAAGTCGCGTTGATTTATTCTTGCCCCCAGGCACTCCCGTTCAGGTTAAAATCGGAGATGTTGTAAAAGGAAATAGAACTGTAATTTTCAAAAAATAATGTCGGACTTATCTTTAGAAGAACGATTTCAACAGGCTTTTCAGAAAGCTTCGGAGATGCGTCAGGCCGATTTGCCTCCAGACGTTCAATTACGCTTGTACTCGTTTTATAAACAAGCTACCTTTGGAAATATAGACCGCAGTATGCAAACGGATTACGATTTGCGAAATGCTTTTAAAACGAACGCTTGGATGCAGATTAGATCTATGAGTGTTGAAGATGCAATGAAAAATTATATTCAAGTTGTTGAAGATATTCTAAAAAGCGAACTATGAAGTCTTTTACACGTGCATTTATTCTAGCAGTTATTCTCAGTTCTTGTAACGAGAAAAAGCTAATTGAAGTTGAAGTACCATTACCTGAAAAAGAAGTAAAAGCCGCCTTATCTAGCCCAGATGATGTAAGAGCAGAGCCCGGAACCTTTGAGTTAGTGAAACTACCCTACGCCTATAATGCGCTAAGTCCGTCGATAGATGCGAGTACAATGGAAAATCATTATTCAAAGCATTATTTAACCTACACAAACAACCTTAATAAAGCGATCAAAGGAACTGAAATGGAGCAGCTTACCATAGAAGAAATTCTGAAGAAAGCGAGCTCGGCTGATGAAAATCTGCGCAACAATGCAGGAGGCTATTACAACCACAGCTTATTTTGGGAAATCATGGGACCCAAAGGTGGCGGACAACCGAAAGACACGCTAGCCCTAGCTATATCGAGAGATTTTGGTTCGTTTGAGAATTTTAAAAACGAATTTAGCAATCAGGCAACCGCTGTTTTTGGTTCGGGTTGGACGTGGTTAACGGTTGATAAAGCGGGAAAACTACAAATATCCACGACACCAAATCAGGATAATCCACTGATGCCGGGAGTTTCGGTTAGTGGAACACCTATACTGGCAATAGACGTTTGGGAACATGCCTACTATTTGCAATATCAGTACCGTCGAAGAAATTATATCAATGCGTTTTTTGACGTAATCAATTGGCAGAAAGTAACCGAAAAATACGAAGAGGCGATAAAGAAGTAAAGCTAATTTAGAGCATTTACAGCGCTTAATTGTATCACAAAAGTTATAGACACTACTACCTGAACAAAAAAAAAAAAAAATATTCATTAAATTTACTGAACT
>JAIXTU010000059.1 GCA_027483785.1 Flavobacterium sp. | reverse complement strand
TGGAGCACAATGTTCCACGAAGTTTTGCACGATGGGCACGATGTTGTTTTCGACAAGCTCAGGCAGTGGCTTTTTTTGGCGCACTGAAAACACTGAAAACCACAGAATTTGGTGGAATTTTTGGCTGGTAAAGAAAACACAGAACGTGTCATTAACCAAAATTTGCTCCAGCCTTCGACAGGCTCAGGCAGCTACGAATTGTGGGTTTGGGAGGAAAAACGACACGTTAAGTGGTGAATTCATCAATCCCAATGGAAATCGGGACTAGCTTCTGTAGATTATTTTTTGGGGGTGCCGGCAGTTGTTTCGTAACGCTTCGCAGACAAGCATTGCAACTGCCGTCGCGCTATCCGCTTTATCTTTTTGGCGGTCGTTTTGTGGAAATTCTTAAAGGCCAAAAAGGATATCGCTGCTATCGCTCACCCGAAAATGAGAACGTGGGAACGTGAGAAAAATGGTTGATTTTAGTATGCTTGGTGATTTTAATAATCGTTGTTGAAAAATCCTTGAAAGATAACCGGTGACCGCGTAACGAAACACGAACCGTTCCAACCGTAGTCCCACCATTGTGCTCGGACCGTTGTAATGCGGTATTTGTTTCGGTATTTGTTCATATTGGCTTTTTGATTTTTGCTGCGCGATGGATCGCGCCTATTTGCGCCTATTGATGCGCGATGAATCGCGCGTCTACCGTTTTGGTTTCAAAACCAACGACGTGCTGTGTTTGATGATTTGCGTTTTGTTTAACAACATCGGACGGAATTTTCCGTGGATGAACAAATCGTATTGGTCGTCGTAATGTTTGCTAAACGGATTACCCGATTGTCCGGTAGGTAAAATACCCATGGCGTTTTCAATTTCGGAAAAATCGATTACCCGCCGTGTAGACGGACCCGCTTTTACCTGGTACGGCAACGTCGTTCCGTACGAAAACAACATGCTGTTAACTACTTCGTTGCCGCCTGAAATTCCGGCGCCACCTACATTAAACAGCTTTCTTAAAACCTGAACTTTACCAATCGGATGTTCTACTTCTAACGTGTGAACGTCTTTCCAAATAGTGCCAGTCGGAAAGACAGCAACCGCTTTTTGAAACGCTGCCGCAACAATAAATGCCCGCGATTCGGCCTTTGGTGTTTTGCGATTATCCCACCAAACCGAATTCGGATTGGCAAACAAGGGCGCAAAACTTTGTTTAAAGGCATGCGTGGGAACTAATTGTTCGAAACGCTCGGCTCCTAACTCGTCTTTAAACGTATATTCGAAAATGTAACTTAAAGAAAGTGTATAAATGCCCGCCGCTTTTGAATCGGCATTGTACGCGCCGTTCCACGACCTTAGTAAATCGTAAGCTGCTTTTTCAACACTATTTAATTTCTGGTAATCAATTAATGAAACGATTTGCTGTGCGCAGAATTTGCTGACGGACGAAACATCGTCGAACGTCATCTTGCGCACGTCTTCGGCCGTCCATTTTTGTTTCGATTTTAATAGATCTGTGATGCGCGACTGTCGATCGTGCGGTAAGTAATACCCGGGAATCGCATACGTTCCAACCGGTTTTGGTGCATAATTTGCCGAGGCGATAAACCCCGAAAGCGGATTTACCTCACTTGGATTTTCTGCAAACGGAATCGGAATCATTTGCGTATCGGTTGCGCGCGTTCCATCTAAAATAAAATTCGGATTTACCGATTCGTGTAATTTATACAGAGATGCCGAGGCTGTCCACGCAATCGTATCGCTGGCGCTGCCGTACATAACGTTAAGTCCAGGTGCATGAATATTCGCTTTTCCAGCATTGAACTGTCGGTAACTTTTCGCGTGCGACATGTCGTACAAAGCCGTCAATAACTTATTTGGTTTCTGCAAATAAATCCAACGCATGGCAACGGGCGTATCTTTACTCAGATTTTGCACCGTTTCGTTTACAATCGGACCGAATTTCGAAGTTTTGAAATCAAGGCACACTTTCGTGGAATCTTTCACAACTATTTCGTGCGACTTTACAAGCTTCACATCAGCAGATTCAACGGTAAAAAAGTCGATATCGTCGTTTTCAAACATCGTCAATCCGTAAGCCATCTGACGATTAAAACCGAGCAATGGAAAGGGAATTCCCGGTAAATAATGCCCGTAAATTTCATACTCAGGTGTGTGCAAATGGGTTTCGTACCACGTTCCGGGTTGCGAAAAACTTATATGCGGGTCATTTTCAAAAATTACTTTTCCCGAAGCGGTTTTTTCAGGTGCAATCAGCCAGCTGTTACTGCCAATAAACGGACCAACGGGCATGGATTCCATCACCTCATTAATTTCTTTAGAAATCTCTGAAAAATCGGATTGCAGTGTCTTTAGTTTTTCGTTAGAAAGCTGATTCCATTTGCCATCTAAACCAAAATCTTTCAAATACGCTGCGCCTAAATCTTTTCCAATACTGGTCATCAACGGATCGGTGCGTTGTGCCATCGCGAAACTAAAAGACATGTATCCAAAAATGTTATAGACGTCGACCATTTCAAACGGCCGCGCTTCAATGCCTAAAAGAGAAAACTCTATCGGTAAGGTTTCGCTTGCCAAATAGTGATTTACGCCTTGCAAATACGCTTGAGTTAATTGGTATTCGGGCGCATTAACATCGAGCGATTTTACAATTGTTTCGCTATTAGCATTCAATCCAATGGAAAGAAAAAACTGATCGGCTTTCAAAGCTGGCGCACCAAACATAGCTGCTAATTCTCCTTTCCCGATTCGTCGGAGTAATTCCATTTGCCACAAACGCTCTTTTGCATGTAAGAATCCGAGAGCGTATAACGCATCTTTTTCGCCCGACGCGTAAACATGTGGCACGGCATACGTATCGTAATATACTGTTGTTTCCTTTTCTAAACCGGGCAGTTCGGCAGTTCCCGAATACGACGGTTTAAAATGTAAGTAAATGCAGAGTGCGGCTATGAGAACCAGCACCACAATTGCTCCGAGGAAATACAACAGCTTTTTCATTTTTTATTGGAATTTAATAGGTTCGCCAACGGGTTTTCCGTTCGCTTTCGCGAGAAGACCGCACATATTAAACAACATGCGCGCTCCAACGTTTCCATCCCAATCATCGTCGCCTGGCGCTACTTCTACCAAATCAAAACCAATAAGTTCGCGACCAGAATGTACAACTTCGCTCAGCAAATACGCCGCTTGTTCAAAAGAAAAGCCGCCTGGAACGGGTGTTCCTGTATTCGGACAATACCACGGATACATGCCATCGATATCGAAACTAATAACCACGCGCTGCGGAAGCTCAGCGATAATTTGGTCGCATTGCTCACGCCAAGTCGTTCCAGCAAAAGCTGCTTCCTTCATATCGGTATCGGTGAAAACCACTACTTGATGTTTGCGAGCTACGCTAACTTCTTGTTCGCAAAAATCGCGAATTCCCACTTGCACAAGCTTTTCAACTTCAGGTAGTTGCAAGGTATTATACATGATCGAAGCGTGACTGTAAGTAAAACCTTCGTAGGCAATTCGTAAATCCATGTGCGCATCGAGGTGCAAAATTCCGAAACTGCCAAATTTTGCCGCCAAAGCCTTGTAGTAGCCGTAAGGCGTAGCGTGATCTCCTCCTAAAAAACCAACCAATTTATTCTGACCTAACCAATGAGCGCAGCGGTTTTCAACTTCTTGATTAAATTGTTCAGAAGCTTGGTTAACGGCGGCTAAATCCGATTCTAATTCGGGGAAATCAGCTAAATTTTTTCCCGATTCCAAAGCCTCGATTACGTTTTGCGCTAGTTCTTTGGCTCTATCCGAATCCGACTTCCATTTAGCTGCATTTTCATTGTCGTAATGGATTCCTAATTTCCACAAATCGGGAAATTTTTGATGGTGTAAATCGACCTGATAAGAGGCTTCTAAAACCGCTTCAGGGCCGTCGGAAGCGCCACTTCCGTAACTTACGGTTGCTTCCCAAGGTGCCGGAACTACCACAATTTCGCTCTGATCGGCCGAAAACGGGAGTCCGAATAATTGTCCTTGTGCGGCTCCGGGTTGTGAGGGATCGAATGTGGCTAAAATTTGTTCTTTTGTCATGCTTTTTTAATTGATTTCTTGAATTCCCGCCGTTAAAATTTCTCCGAATCGAAACATATCTTCGTAGCTGCAATACAGCGGTACAGGAGCTAGTCGGATTACATTTGGTTCGCGCCAATCGGTGATAACGCCGTTTTTCATTAAATAATCGAATAACTTTCGACCTTGCCCGTGCAGAAAAACCGATAGTTGCGAGGCACGTGCTGCGGGCGTTATGATTTCGAAATTGCCGTTCGTTTTTTTGGCAACGTCGTTTAAAATAAATTCCAAATAGGCTGTGATTTTATCGCGTTTGGCAACGAGCGCAGGCATTCCTACTTCTGCAAAAAGCTCCACCGAAGCCAAATACGGCGCAAGTGATAAAATAGGTAAATTACTGACCTGCCAACCGTCGGCGCCTTGTACTGGATCGAACTCGGGTTCCATTTTAAAACGACGTTCTTTGTTATGTCCCCACCAACCAGCTAATCGCGGTAAATTACTTTTGTGGTGGCGTTCGTGTACAAAACAGCCCGATGCATTTCCCGGCCCAGAATTCATGTATTTGTACGAACACCATGCAGCAAAATCAACGTTCCAGTCGTGTAGTTGTATTTCGATGTTTCCGGCCGCGTGTGCTAAATCCCAGCCCACAACAATTCCACGATCTTGGGCATATTTGGTAATGGTTTGCATGTCGAATACTTGCCCGGTGTAGTAGTTTACGCCGCCCATGAGCAACAGAGCCGTATCGTTGGCGTGTGCATCGATTGTAGCAAAAATGTCTTCGATGCGCAGCTGGTGTTCGTTTTCGCGTTTTTTCACTTCCACAAGCGCTTTACTGGTTGTAAATCCGTGAAATTGAATTTGCGATTGAATCATGTACTGATCGGAAGGAAACGCTTTTTCTTCACAAATAATTTTATAACGCATTGCATTGGGTCGGTAAAAACTTGCCATGAGCAAATGTAAATTCACGGTAAGCGTGTTCATTACCGTAATTTCCGACGGTTTGGCTCCAACGATTTTCGAAAGCGGTTCGGCAAAACGTTCGTGATAATCCCACCATGGTTTTTCGGCGTAAAAATGACCTTCAACGGCCAGATTTGCCCAGTCGTTCATGACGTCGTTAACAAATTTTTGTGCCGATTTTGGTTGTAAACCCAACGAATTTCCCGTAAAGTACACTACGTTTTTACCGTTGTGCTGCGGAAAGATAAACTGCTGACGATACGGTGCTAATGCATCTTGAGCATCGAGTTTTTGTGCGAATTCGAGCGTATTTTCAAATACCATAATTTTCGATTGAAGTGGCGTAAAAATAGTGATAAGCACGATTTTGAACTGAAATCTGCGCAAGAATTTCAAAAAACTATTTTCTCGCAATCGATTTTTGAAAATCGCACAAAATGTCACTGAAATCCATGAGCAGTAAAACATAAAAAAAATCGAGACAAAACTGCCTCGATTTTTAAATATTGTTGTGCCGACTTCTTAGAGAATCAACATCGCATCGCCGTACGAGAAGAATTTGTACTGTTCTTTTACGGCTTCTTCGTAGGCTTTTTTCATTAAATCGTGACCACAAAACGCCGAAATCATCATTAATAAGGTCGACTTTGGTGTGTGGAAATTGGTTACCATACAATCGGCGATTGAGAAATCGTACGGTGGAAAAATGAACTTGTTTGTCCAACCGTCGTACGGATTTAAGGTTCTTGCCGATGAAACCGAACTTTCGATGGCGCGCATTGAAGTAGTTCCGATGGCGCATACTTTCTTGCGATTTGCTTTAGCGCGATTTACTATATCGCACGCTTCTTGAGTGATGCGCAATTCTTCCGAATCCATTTTGTGCTTAGAAAGATCTTCAACTTCAACCGGATTGAATGTTCCAAGACCTACGTGTAACGTAACCTCAGCAAAGTCGATTCCTTTGATTTCCAAACGTTTCAACAAGTGTTTTGAAAAGTGTAAACCAGCGGTTGGAGCAGCTACAGCCCCTTCTTCTTTAGCATAAATGGTTTGGTACCAATCGGCGTCTTCAGGTTGCACTTCGCGGTTAATGTATTTTG
>JAIXTU010000388.1 GCA_027483785.1 Flavobacterium sp. | reverse complement strand
TGAAGTACGTCGCAATGGCAATAAATAGAACATACATCACGCTTTTCATCTTTTTATGTGTAGCATTGTGGTTCCGTAAATTAATGGACGAATTAAAAGATTGGAATCTATGGCGTAATCCTAATTTTTATTTCATTCTATCGCTAACTCTTTACTATGCGAGTACATTATTTCTATTTCTTGCCAGTAACTTCATACTTAAAAGTTCACTACAGTTCACTAGCTATTGGCAGATAAATGCTTTTGCTGGAATTTTCTTCAGACTTTTAATTAGTTTTGGCGTATGGAAAATGAAGACGGACTAGTAATTTTCTTCTGGATTGGCACCTTAATCATGATTTCCATGACGCTAGGTGTATTGCTAATTGCGCTGATTTATCAAAGAAAAGTTTTGAAAATCAGACAAGCCGAATCTGAAAATTTATTACGTGTATCGCTCGAATCCGAAAAACGAGAACGCAAACGCATTGCCGAAGACTTCCACGACGGTATCAGTGGCGATATGATTACCATTCGCAACCACATTTCGCAACTGGAAACAAAAATTCAAGATCAAGAAAGTCGTGCCGTTCTATCTGGCGTAAAAACATCGGTCGAAAACATGCTCGCCGAAGTGAAAGTAATCAGCTATAACCTAATGCCTCCTTTACTCGATACATTAGGACTTATTCCAACCTTAGAAGATTACTTCGAACGAATTAAAAAATGGAGTTTACTAACCATTCACACCGATTTTTATCAGCGCGACATTCCCGTTTCTGCGTCTAATTCCTACGAACTCTATCGAATTGTGCAAGAATTACTCGGTAACATGCTCAAATACGGCAATGTTACTGTGGTTCATTTCAGTATCAAAAAAATAGACTCGTTCCTCGAACTTGAAATTAAAGACAACGGTTCGCCATTCGACTTTTTTGAAAATCTAAAAAAATCTAAAGGCATGGGTCTTAAAAACATTCTTTCGCGAAGCAAACAAATCGGTGGTAAAATAAAACAAAGTTCATCCGAAACCGGAAACGTCATTCAAATTCGTTTTCCAGCAAACGAAAGCGAGAGCTGATTTTTTGTGTTCTGATATTCATAATACTACGAAAGCTCTTGTAGATTTCAGTAAGTATCATACCCAAAAAAATCCGTCATTTTAACGAATAAAAAAAGCGGCACTAAAACAAAGTACCGCTTTTTTTGTGGAGTCGCCGAGAATCGAACTCGGGTCCAAACAAGCAACCAAAAAACTTTCTACACGCTTATTTACCGCTTAGATTTTCGATGTTTGGCTTGGCCGATAACCGCCACCGAACACTTAGCTTCTATTATTTCGATATCGCTTAGAAGCATCGCAACACCTAGGTTTATTTTTACGATTTACCTGAACCAAATGCCATAAACCAAGGCTTTTGAGGTAAATCCTGCTTTCCTACCTGGTAGGACGAGGCTAATCTTACTAAACTTCAGATTATGCAGCAAGAGCGTAGTTTCCTTCGCCGTATAAAAGTGTGAAGCCTTTTATTAACGAGAATTACTCCAGTTCTCGACGTGCTTATTTTCCAATTCAACTTGCTGTCAAAACCAGTCGACCCCAAGTAAAATCGAGCCTGCAAATATAGTGCCTCTTTCCGCAGTACGCAAGTTTATTCCCCAGCCTCGCCATCAACCGGATAGTTTCCGAAAACCGAAGCCAATTTAAAGGACTGATACGGTACTTTGCTGTATTTGTTGGACAAAGCAATGATGCAAACCGAATCTTTACGCAACGTCACATACGAACTCGTATTCCCGTGCCACCATCCGTTGTGGTAAAACATTTTTTCTCCCGTCTTCCATTCATACAAACGAATGCCGATGCCGTAATTACGCGTTCCCCGACTTTCGTAACTGTAACCGCGATAAATTTCTTGCTTGTCGGCATCAGTGAAAAAATCATCGGAATAAGTTGCCTTGTCAAAAAGCAGTAAATCCCTTGGTGTCGAATAAATGTTTTTGTCGCCGTAAGTATCGTCTAAATGATCGAAAGCCAATCGCATCCGGTTCCCTTTATAGGATTGACAAACGGATTCTTTATCTAAATCATCGGTCATAACAAACGAATGTTTCATTCCCAACGGCCCAAAAATATACTCTTGCATCAGCGCAGGGTAGCTCTTTTGTGTTACTTGCTCGGCTATTAGTGCCAAGAAAACATAGTTGGTATTGCAGTACGCAAATCGCTTGCCAATCCCACCTTGCAGCGGAATCGAAAATTTGTTGAAAATAGCTAAAACATCGCTGTTCTTAACCCGATTGCGTTTATCCCAAATTTCTCTCTCATCACACAAATACGCATAGTTGGCTAAACCACTCCGATGTGTTAGCAAATGCCGAACGGTCATTCCCGAATACGGAAATGGTTTTAAATACTTAGAAACATCGTCGTCGAGTTGTATCAACCCCTCGTTTTTTAAACGCATGATCAGTGCAGCCGTTAGCACTTTAGAAACCGAAGCAATATGTATCGGTGTCTCGGCTTTTATCGAATCCCGGCGCTCAAAACTTCCACAACCCATATATGCTTCATAAATTATTTGACCATTCTTGGCTACCAAAAAAGCACCACTCACCTGATTAGACAACCAATAGTTCTTGAAAAATTGATCAACTGCAGCAGCTTTCTCTTGTTTATATTGTCTCGATAAAGTTCTGAATGCCACCTGAAAAGGTTGCTCATGATCCGAATTACTCAAACGATCACGCGCATCTCCAACACAACTAGTCACTAAAACTAGCATCAACAAAATTAAATACCTCATAGTACAGGGGAGTATTAGAGCAAATATAGCAGTCGAACCGCACTATTCACAGCTACTCATGTTAATTTATGAACCAATGCTGGTTGAAATATTTTTGCCTTTGCTTGTGTTATGAAATAACGATGTTATATTTGTAACATATTAAACTGCTTTAGTTAGTATTTTATAAACTATAACGATTTCGTTAATTTTTTAAAAATACAGCAAAGTACTTTATGCAACAACAACACAACTGTAATGAATTTTGAATACTGCTATGAAATTCGGAATTATTAAAGAACGAAAATCGCCGCCAGACAGACGCGCAGTCTTTAGTCCTGCGGCACTCATTCAGCTACGAGAACGCTATCCCGAACTCGAATTTGCTGTAGAATCTTCCGATATTCGTGTTTTTACCGACGAAGAATACCGCAACGCCGGCTTCGAAGTAACAACCGATTTATCCGACTGCGATGTGCTCTTTGGTGTGAAAGAAATCCCTGCCGACAACCTTCTGCCAAACAAAAAGTACTTTTTCTTTTCACATACCATCAAAAAGCAAGTGCATAACCGCAAATTGTTGCAAGCCGTTCTACAAAAAGACATCGATTTGTACGACCACGAAACACTGGTAAATGCCGAAAATAAACGCTTAATCGGCTTTGGTCGCTACGCCGGAATTGTTGGTGCGTACAATGGTTTGCGCGCTTTTGGCTTGAAATACGAGTTATTCGAACTGCCAAAAGCCGAGTCGCTTTCCTGCAAACAAGCACTAGAAGAACGCGTGAAGCGATTAGTATTGCCAAACATTAAAATTGTGCTCACCGGACACGGAAAAGTGGCAAACGGAATCGAAGAAGTCTTGCAAATGGCTAAGATTAAGAAAATTAGCGTTTCCGATTTCCTTACCAAACAATACGACAAACCCGTTTACGTACAATTAGACGTAACCGATTACTACAAAAGAATTGATGGTAAAAACGCTAGTAAAGCTGATTTTTACCAAACGCCCGAAATGTACACCTCTGATTTTGAGCGCTTTTCTAAAGTTGCCGACGTCTACATGGCCGGACACTTTCATGCGACGCAAAATCCGGAAATTCTGAGCCGAGAACTGCTCAACGCTCCTGCAAATAAAATCAAAGTGGTTGCCGACGTGTCTTGCGATGTCGACGGTCCGATTGCCTGTACGATAAAAGCCAGCACCATTGCCAATCCGTTTTTTGGATACTTGCCTTCTACTGGCGAAGAAGTCGATTATAAACACCCAGGTGCCATCACGGTAATGTCTATCGATAATTTGCCCTGCGAATTGCCCAAAGATGCCACCGAAGGTTTTGGTGAGATGTTCATTAAAAATATCATCCCGGCCTTTTTTAATAACGACGCCGACGGTATCTTGGCGCGCGCGCAAATTACTTCTAAAGGTTCATTAACGCAGCGTTTTCAATACCTGCAAGATTACGTAGACGAAGGCTGTGCACTCGAAAAACACTAAAAGTACTTCAAAAGCCGACTCTCGAGTCGGCTTTTTTATAAATTTCCCCAATCAAATTCCAAATTAAATACAGCAAATTTTTGGTGTATTTTCTTTTAGAAGCTATTCCTGCTATTCGCTGCAAGTCCGCGGTTTGGCATGGGTTTGCACAGCTATTTTGTAGG
>JAIXTU010000225.1 GCA_027483785.1 Flavobacterium sp. | reverse complement strand
TTAAATTCGGTTTTAAAAGACGGGAATTTTCGAATCAGTCGCTTTAAGTCCTTTTCAAACCGACTAGTTATTAAAATGCTATAACTCATTAAGTAAATCCTGAGCAGATTTTAGTGTTAATTTACCTTGTTTGTGTAATTTCACTTCGTTAGATGCCTCTTTCAGATCTTCCCATAAACTAATTTTTTCGATTGTCATGGGTTTAATTTTTTTTACAAACGCAAGGCTTCGCAGCACTTCCATTGCAAAATCAGCCTTATCATCGGGGATTTCTAGTAAAACTTTCATTATTACTTGCTTTTCGAGTCTAACTTCACACTTTTAAAGTAGCAGTTAAAATTTAAAATCGAGCTAATTGAACTTATTTTATAATCGCTACAATACATTTATTTTTTCAACTTCAGTGACTAAATGCATACAAATATAGCTAGTTTAACAACTAGTTTTTAAGCAAAAAGCTATTTGCGCTCGCTTAATTTATTAATTGAAATGGAAGTCGAAAAGATCTCTTTGTTACATTGCGTTTGTATTAGAGTATTATGCTCGGTAAACTGCCGATTTACGTTAAAATTTAATTAGTCAGCTATCTCCAGTATCGCAGCGGGTGGTTACGGCATGCTTCCCGGAAAATTTGCCTCAAGCCCTACCGGCCAAGTATTATTTGGTAGCTTTGCAGGTGGCGTAACGGTCGAGTGAATGGGTGGTAATTTCTAACTCGTCCTTGGTTCATAGTTTTTGTAATTCTATTTACCAATAGAAATAGACGAAGCGTAGCGTTTTTCCAAAATTAGGCAGAATTACCGTTTGTTTTCTAGCACCATCTTCCCTTTAGTATCATAATTCCGATACCAACAATCATTTCACAACTTTCAAATAAAAATTGTTTCCCAATTAGGAAATTAGTACATTTGATGTTCTCCGCCAATAAAGCCAAATTTTGAAATAGAATTGTTACCTGAAGTAGTCGATTTCTTGGAATCGATCGACGAAAAAGCGCGAGAAAAATTGTATTACAACCTTAAAAAATCTCAATATGTTAATGATAATGAGCTTTTTAAGAAATTAAACGATTTGATCTGGGAATTCAGAGCACAGTATAAAGGACAAGCCTATTGTCTTTTTTCATTTTGGGATAAAACAGCTAATAACAAGACCTTGGTAGTATCGACACATGGCATAATAAAAAAGACTGTGAAGACTCCGCTTAAAGAAATCAGAAAAGCCGAAGATATTAGAAAGCAGTATCTAGATTATAAAGCAAAAAGCAAATAAACATGGAAGCAAATAGATTGCAAACTGTATCGCTCGATACCATGATCGACAAACACATCGGAAAGTCTGGCACTGCAAAACGCGATGCATTTGAAAATGAGTTACGTATTGATTTATTAGGTAAAGCAATCAAACAAGCTAGACAAGAACGTAATCTAACACAAGAGCAGCTCGGTGAACTCGTTGGTGTACAGAAAGCACAAATTTCAAAAATCGAAAACAGCATTAAAAATGCACGATTTGAAACCCTACTCAAGGTTTTTGATGCCTTGGGCGCAACAGTTAGTTTTAATGTAGAACTAAAAGATGAAAAATTAGCCTATTAATCAAATTTTGGTTTGGAAAATTTCGATGGCTGCTTTTTATCATTGTGTTGCCTTCTTTTTGGCGTAACAGACGGGCTTATTTGGGAAATTTCTAACACGTTATTTGTTATTTATTTTTGTAATTTCATTCTGAGCTAGAATTAGACGGAGCGCACCGTTTTTCCTAAATTCGGGAGAATTTCCGGAGCGAGGAACGGCTTGTTTTTATCTAAAAAAATAAATGAAAAGGAATCAAACCAATAAATACTTGTTTTTTGTTTTTCCTGCAATGTATCTTGTAATTTTTTTGTTTTGGAATTTTTGCAATTCCATCTTTGAATCCGTTTTCTTTGATTTAGCAACAAAAATGTATGTGGTTTTTGAAAAGTTCAAAGGAAACAAAATAGTGGAAGTAAATACATTTGTAGCAATCAACGCTTATTTTTTATTGTGTTGGTTCTTTATATTTTCTCTGCTGAGTTTGGGATTCTTTTTTCGTCAAAATAAATTAGTTTACAGAGGTTTGATAGTCACAACTAGCTTACATATATTAATTTATGTTTTTTTCGTGTTCTAAATCAGCACAGTATATGTAATAACCGATTATTTTTTAGATGTTTATGAGTTAATGTGGAGTTGTTGAAATTAGTAATCGATAATTGATTTTTGAGCCACAATACCAAGAAGATTTAATTTCTTTGATGACTTCTCTCATTTACAAGTGACAGGAATAACCCACAAGATGATTGCAAAAATTTCAACGACAGCAAAAAGAGTAGTAGTGTTTTTAATTTCATTGCTTGGATTTTTTGTTGTTGATTCCATTTTGTTTTTCTACGGCCAACATAATTACACATTTGTTTTGGAAATGAAGCCGGAATTTTTAAATCCAATCATAGCAAAAGAAGGCGCTCATTACAAATTATTTTTCCAAGAAAATAGTAGTTCACCTTTTGGACTTCGGGAAGGTGATTCGTTACATACGGCTTCCGACAGTATTGTAAGCATTGGTGAAATTAGCGGTTATGCATTTACAGGTAAGGATTTTTATGTTCTAACAGTCAAAAAAGGTACAACAGAGAAAATCAAAGTTCATGTTAGTAATTTTTCGACTAGTACGGGTCAGTTTTTCATCACCGAAAATTGGGAAGTTTCAAACAAATACGAGCTAATCTATAGAGATCCCATATTCAGAATTGGATTTTTGCTATGGACAAGACGACTGGTTTTTCTTGGCTTAATTATTCTAGGAATATTGCTATTTGTCGATTTTTTTATCTACCTGAGAAATATAAATATATTGTAAACTTTTTTAATAAAACATCTTACATTAAAACTGCAAGGATTTGAGTTTTATCGCTAAATTATGAAAAGAGATTTCGCACTAAAGCAAATTAATAAATAGAAGGTGTAAAACAAGGTTATTTGGTAATTCTTAGATGATCATCCATGAAATCACAAAGATTCATCTCTTTTTAATTACTTGTATTTTGTTCATGTGATTCACAAAAAGAGGCAGCTAAAGAAATATCATTTGCAATAGTTGTAAAAATCTTTTTGTAATACAAGTTTTTAAATCGTTTAAGTTCCAATATAGCGGACTTTAAGATTAGCTCCGCGTGGCTCCGCTGATCCTGAGAATGGGGATGTCTCGAGTAAAAAAACTGCATTTTATCAAATGCGCATTTTTTTTCCGCACGTTTTTAAGTTTCCTTCGGGCTTGGGGATTAGCTCCGCGTGGCTCCGCTGATTCTGAGATTGGTGATGTCTCGAGTAAAAAAACCGCATTTTATCAAATGCGCATTTTTTTTCCGCCTTTTTTAAGTTTCCTTCGGACTTAAAAAAGGGCGGAAACAAAAAAACCGACCTCTCAGTCGGTTTTTTACTCGGTCGGGGTGGCAGGATTCGAACCTGCGGCCTCCTGCTCCCAAAGCAGGCGCGATAACC
>JAIXTU010000200.1 GCA_027483785.1 Flavobacterium sp. | reverse complement strand
CCTATTTTTTGCTGGTTTTTTTGATCTTGTACTGTATTACTAGACGTTACAAATATCTCTATGCAGTAGGTGTGATGTTGCTAAGTTTTCAAGTCGGAAGTTTAGCGGAGAAATTAATTTTATCTGATACGCATACTTTAACGGTAGTGTATCAACGGTCGGCACCAATTTTAATTGAACAAAAGAATGATCGCGCAACTGTTTTTACTGCGAAGAGATCTACTAGTCAATCTGTTTTGAATGATTATGTGCGCCAAGCAAAAGTTCGTGATTGGAGTTTCGCTTCGGCTAAGCATTATTTCCGAGTAAACGGAAAGCAATTGGTGTACGTGGATACAAATTTTGTAGATGAATCGCTTCGCAGCGCACATATCTTCATTCTAAACAAAGCGGCACGAATTAATTTGCAGCGATTAATCGAGCAATACAAGCCGGAGTGTGTTGTGGCTTGCTCTGATGTTCCGTATTATTTAGAACGTATGTGGAAAGAAACCTGCAGCGCAAATCGTATTCGTTTTTACAGCGTTCGCGAGCGTGGAGCAATCAGCATAAAATAAGCCGTATCCCTTTAAAGAAATACGGCTTAGAGTATATTTATTGATAAAATTATTTCTTTTTGTTTGCGATGATTTGTTCGGCACCAGTGATCCAAGCCGTCGGGCCACCAGCCACGTAACCCGTGCTGCCGAGACGTTCGAGGTTCGCGGCGTTCTTTTTGTCGACATCAACAATCCAAACCGTAGGATAGCCGCGCACGTTGAATAGCTTTTGCAGATTCATATTCTGCGTTTTAATATTCTCGTCGAGTGCTTTTCTTCTTGGAAAATCGAGTTCTACTAAAATCACGTTTTTGGCTGCCCAACTTTTAAATTCGGGTGTTTGAAAAACTTCTTTTTGCAGTTTAATGCACCAGCCGCACCAGTCTGAACCTGTAAAAAAAAGCATCAATGGCTTCTTTTTCTTTATTGCAATCGTTGAAGCTTCTTCCATATTTGTATACCACTTTAATTCTTGGGCTTGTATGGAAGGCGCGGCAAATAAAAGACAGATTAGCAGTAACTTAAAAGTGGTTTTCATACTTATTTAATTCTTGCAATCAAATTTTCTGGAGTGTGGTAGCCAACGATTGTTTCTTTGATCTCGCCTTCTGGAGAAATTATTACCATCGATGGATAACCAGGAACTTTCAAGAATTGTGCAAACTGATGTTGGGAATTACGACCTTTTTTGTTTGGGTCGTAACCTGGATTTGAGTAGGTCTCGCCTTTAAAGTTAACGTCGTCGTTACCTTCTGCGTTGAATTTTACCGCGTAGTATTTTTCATTAATGATAGCTGTTACGCTTGGATCAACGAAAGTGTTTTTATCCAACATTTTACATGGTCCGCACCAAGTGGTGTATACATCCATGAAAATAGGTTTTGGATTTTTTTGTTGCGCAACTAGGGCTTCTTCCAAAGTAAGCCATTTAACTTCTTGGCTCATTCCCAAAAATGAGACCATAATAAAACCGAATAAGAGTATTTTTTTCATACTAACAATTTTACAAAATTCGTGCCTGAAATTATTTTACACTGCCTGTTAATCGCTTCATGTAAGGCGAAAGCAATAATAGTAAAATTCCAGCTAATAACGCATATAATGCCAGTAACTTATATTCAGCGGTGTAAACTTGTAGTTTCTCAAAATTCGACATGTTTTTTGCCGATTTTGCGATTCCTGCGCCTAAAATCCCAGCCATGTACTGTCCGTACGCACTCGCTAAAAACCACATTCCCATCATCACTCCTTGAATTTTTTCAGGTGCTAATTTTGTTACTGCCGACATTCCGATAGGCGATAAACACAATTCGCCGAAAGTAATCACCAACCAACCCAAAGTAAATAATTCAAGAGAAGTAAGTCCGTTTGCTGATGCGAAGTTCTTACCGAGAAAGAAAGTTAGAAATCCGCCTGCTAGAAATATAAATCCAAATCCAAATTTCGAGGTTGTCGAAGGTTCTCGTTTTCTTGTCGAGAGCCAAACCCAAAACAAACCAACAACGGTTGCAAAAAGAATAACAAATAATGAATTCGCGGCGTTGTTTACGCCGTTTGGATCAAGTATAAGTCCAAAAAATGTATTGTGTAGATTTTCAGCTGCGTATAAACTCAACGAACCGCCACTTTGTTCAAAAAATCCCCAGAAAACAATCGAAAACAAAATAAAGATTAGCGCTGCAATCAATTTTTTGTTTTCAACTAGAGAGAAATTTCGCATTTCATAAAAGAGATATAAAAGTGCAGCTGGACCAATTATTGCCATAAAGATGTCGGTGTATTCGGGAACAGACACTAATGTCATCAATATCGGAATAGTTACCAAACTTCCCAGAAAAACGCTGGCTTCAACCAACCTACGTTTAGACGCCGTTAGATGCAACAACGGACTCACACCGATGGTTCCCAACTTTTTTTGAGTATTTATAAATGTGAGTAAACTAATAATCATTACCACAGCGGCGAAGCTAAAGGCTACATTCCAGCGCAAATGTGTAGGAACATAGTCTGAAAAAAGCGATCCGTTTCCAACGGAAATACACAAATAGCCTCCCAAAAGTGCACCCAGATTGATGCCAGCATAAAAGGCCGAAAAGCCTGCATCTCGACGCGTATCTCCGTCTTTATAAAGCATGCCGACGATGGTTGTGATGTTGGGTTTGAAAAATCCGGTTCCAATAATTGTAAAGCTGATGCCTAAAAAGAAGAACGATTTTGGGTCGATTGCTAAAATGACGCTTCCGGTAATCATCAGTATACCACCCCAAAACAACGACTTCCGAAAGCCAAGTATTTTATCGGCAAATAAGCCACCAATAAACGTAAAAGCATAAACAAAAGCTTGTGTAGCACCGTATTGTAAATTCGCTTTTTCATCGTCGAGTAACAAGACATCGACCATAAAAATAACCAACATTCCGCGCATGCCGTAAAAGCAGAAACGCTCCCACATTTCGCTGAAAAATAGTGGCCAGAGTTGTTTCGGAAACTTATCCTGAAAATCTTGAATAGCTTCATTCATTATTTCAATCTTTTTCGGCCATCACGCGATTGAGTTGACGCAATAAGGCGAACATCATTAACGTAGCAATCATTAATAAGCCGAAATTCACCCAGAAGAAATTGGCTTTGTCCGGATAAGTGTCCCATAAACTAGCTAAAACGCCGCTTAATTTGTTTCCGATAGACGTTGCAAGAAACCAACCACCCATCATTAATGAGGTAATTTTCGGCGGACTCAATTTCGAGACTACCGACAATCCCATCGGACTCAGAAATAATTCGCCAATGGTTATAATGCCGTAATTAGCAATGAGCCACCAAACGCTTACTTTTTCGGCGCCGTTTCCACCCGCATTTACCGCAGCAACCATTACTAAGACTGAAAGTGCTGAAATCAGTAATCCGAAAGCAATTTTTGTTGGTGTTCCCGGTTCTTTTCCGCGACCGCGTAACCAAGTGAAAAACGCTACTACCAGCGGCGTGAGTAAAATAACCCAACCCGGATTTATCGACTGGCTTAAGTTGGTTGCCCAAACGCTAATCGTGGCTCCGTCTTGAGGTTTTTTTTCATCTGCCACATTTCTGAAATAGAGCGGATAAGCAACTTCTTTTTGAACTACACCATCTACTTTTTGAAGGCGAAATTGTTCGTCGTATTTTTCAACCGTATCTTTTTTGTAGTCGAGTTCTTGTGAAAGTTTTAATGAACTAAAGACTGCTTGCGTAGAACCTGAAACTTCGCGATCCGTGTATCTGTCCGCCCAAGTATTTAAGGCAGAGCCATTTAGTTTAAAAACGGCCCAAAACAAAATTACGACAGAAAAGATGGCGAGAAGGGCGCCAATGGGTCGTTTGTCTTCTGCTTTAGCGCGAAAATACAGGGAAGCATAAAATGCAACGACGGGAATACAAGCAAAAATGAAGGCATCTGTTGAATCTGATCCGAAAATATAGCTGTCTGGATTTATTTCAGAAGCCGTACCTTTTAACAACCAACCGATGATTCCGAAAGCAACCGAAGGCAATAAAATGTATAGCAGAATTTTTGAAAACGGCATGTCGCCCGGTTGCACGCCCTTTTTTTCTTCAAAACCGCTGTAGTGTTTACTGCCAAGAACAAAAACCAAAACGCCTACAAACATTCCGAGACCAGCCGCCATAAAAGCCCATTGCCAGCCTAGCGCAATCTTTAAAGCGGCACCGAAGAAGTTACAAACAAAGGCACCAATATTAATTCCCATATAGAAAATGTTGTATCCTTCGTCTTTTTTGTCGAGATACGGCGCTTTGGAGTAGAAGTTACCCAATAGCGTTGAAATGTTGGGTTTGAAAAAGCCGTTGCCCAGGATAACTAGGGTCATAGCGATATACAAGATCGTAATGTTGTGAACACCCATCAAAAAGTAGCCCACACCCATTAACAAACCGCCGATGATGATCGATTTTTTATAGCCTAAATAACGATCAGCTATGAGTCCGCCTAAAAACGGTGTTAAGAAAACCAATGCGATGAAAGTTCCGTATAAATCAGATGATTCTTTTTCGGTCATAGCAAAGCCTGCTTCAACGTCTTTGAGGTACAGCGTGAAAATGCCGATCATGAGGTAATAACCGAAACGTTCCCACATTTCGGATAAAAATAAATAAGGAAGTGCTTTAGGATGATTTTTCCACATAATGATTAGAGTAAAAATCAAATGTAGTTTTTATTTTGAGAAATTGTAAGGAATCTGAGGACGCAAAAGGTTCTTAACAAGTGGTAAGGAAATTCTAAAGTTTTTAAAAACGATAAAATTAGAACGTAATTTCGCAAAAAATTTGAATATGAACGCCCACGTAGAAAAGTTACAGTTGCAAATCGCTCCGTATCGCGAGCAAATCTTAAATCATTCTCTTTACGCTGAGATGGAAACCATAGCCGACTTGCGAATTTTTATGCAACACCACGTTTTTGCGGTTTTCGACTTTATGAGTTTATTGAAAAGTTTGCAACGCGGATTAACTTGCGTGGATCTTCCTTGGATTCCGGTTGGAAATGCCAATACCCGATTTTTAATCAACGAGATTGTTTGTGGCGAAGAATCGGATGTGGATGAAAATGGTATTCGAATGAGTCATTTTGAAATGTATTTGAAAGCGATGCAAAATGCCGGTGCCGATACTACGGGCATCACCACATTTTTGCAGCAGTTGCAGCAAGGCGTTACAATTAAAGATGTAATCGAGCAAACGAAGTATTCATCTGGCGTGAAAAGCTTTTTAAATACCACTTTTGATTTGATTGCCGAAGGTAACTTGTCGTTACAAGCAGCCGTTTTTACTTTCGGTCGGGAAGATTTAATCCCAAATATGTTTACCGCGCTGCTGCGCGATATAGCCGTTGATTCGCCCGACTCACTGAAATCGTTTGTGTATTACATCGAGCGTCATATTGAAGTTGATGGCGGTCATCACAGTCATTTAGCTTTAGAAATGACTTCAGAGTTATGCGGAACCGACGCCGCTTTGTGGGAGGCTTCAACTGCCGCGACCATCGAAGCTTTGAAAGCGCGCATCGGACTTTGGGATACTGCCCTTGAGGTAATACGTGCAAGTAAGTTAGTTTTGAATTAGGCTTAATCTTTGATTTTTATGTCGATTTTTTGTTCATTAATAGTCTAAAAAACAACTACTTATGCTAAGTAATATTGCAATATTACAAATGAAAAAATGTAAATGCTAGTAACTCTGTAAAAACTAATTTTTTAAATAAAGATTTTTCCGTTTCGGACGTGTGGATGCCTACGGACTTTGGGATACTGCCCTTGAGGCAATCCGTGCAAGTAAGTTAGTTTTGAATTAGGCTTAATCTTTGATTTTTATGT
>JAIXTU010000314.1 GCA_027483785.1 Flavobacterium sp. | reverse complement strand
TTTCTTCCGTAAAAAAACCTTCTTCTCCTAAAGTACCATAAACCTCATCAGTACTGATGTGATAAAATAACTTATCCTTAAAATTGGAACCCCAATGTTTTTTTGCTGTATGTAAAAGATTTACCGTTCCTACGACATTTGTTGTTACGAAGGCCAGTGGATCCGTAATTGATCGGTCTACGTGCGATTCGGCTGCCAAGTGAATTACCGAATCGAAATTAAATTCAGCAAATAAGTCTTCCAAAAGTGCCGCATCTCGGATATCCGCAACTAATAGTTTGTAATTTGGTGCTGTTTCTATATCCGCTAAGTTTGCCGGATTACCGGCGTAGGTTAATGCATCTAGGTTATAAATGTTGTAATTGGGATATTTCGTCACGAATAATCGAACCACATGCGAACCTATAAAGCCGCATCCTCCTGTAATTAGTATGTTCCTTTTGTTAGTTTCCAATTCCATAATATTTAAAACCAAAATCGATTAACTCTTGTTTTGGAAGGATATTTCTACCATCAAAAACAAATGCAGGTTTGGACACTTGTTTATAAATTTTATTCCAATCGTACGATTTAAATTCGTCCCACTCTGTTAAAACAGCGATGGCATGTGCCGCATCAAATAAAGTATCAGTGGTCGAATAAACCTCAACACGCTGCTGAATTACTTCTGCACTTAGATCAGTGTATAAAGTCAAATCCGATATAATCTGTTTTTTCGATACTTGCGGATCGTATATGGCTAACTCGGCTTGCTCTTGAAGCAATAAATTTGCCACATAAATAGCTGCTGATTCTCGAGTATCGTTCGTATCCTTTTTAAAGGCCCATCCCAAAAAAACAATCTTTTTCCCAGAGATGGTATTGTACAATTCCCGAACAATTTTTTGAGCAAACCGACTTTTTTGATGGTCGTTCATTATTATTACTTGTTCCCAGTAATCGGCTACTTCTGTTAATCCATATGAACGAGCAATGTAGACTAAATTTAGAATATCCTTTTGGAAACAAGACCCACCGAATCCGACCGAAGCATTTAAAAATTTTGGCCCGATACGTGAATCCATACCGATGGCGCGAGCTACCTCGGCCACATTAGCGCCTGTTTTTTCACACAACTCGGATACGGAATTTATCGAAGAAACTCTTTGAGCTAAAAAAGCATTTGCCGTTAACTTTGAAAGCTCGGAAGACCACAAGTTGGTAGTGAGGATCTTATTCTCAGGCACCCAACTAGCGTAAATACTTACTAATGCTTGAATTGCAGCTTTTCCTTCTAGCGTTTGCTCTCCTCCTATCAAAACACGATCGGGCTGTAACAAATCGGTAACCGCCGTTCCTTCAGCAAGAAATTCGGGATTAGACAAAACTTGAAATTTCGCGCCATTGCCCGTATTGTCAAGAATACTCTTTATGGCCTCGGCAGTTCGTACCGGAAGCGTTGACTTCTCGACAACTATTTTGTTTGTTTTGCTAACTGAGGCAATCTGTCGTGCACAAAGCTCGATATATTTTAGATCGGCAGCCTGACCTTTTCCAGAGCCGTATGTTTTTGTGGGTGTATTTACCGAAATGAAAATCATTTCTGCCTGCTCAATGGCTTCATCGACACTTGTAGAGAAGAAGAGATTTGTGCCGCGAGCACGACCAACTATTTCTGCTAACCCAGGTTCATATACCGGAAGTTTCGACAAGTCCGGATCATTCCAAGCTTGGATTCGATCAGGATTCATATCAACAACCGTAACTGTTATATCTGGACATTTAGCAGCAATGACAGCCATAGTAGGACCGCCAACATAGCCTGCGCCAATACAACAGATATTTTTAATTTTAGTCATAATTATAAACAACCATCGGCTTTAGCGCCTAGAATTCCTTTAACATCGTAAATGATGCCTTTTTCTGTTTTAAATAACTCCAGATCGAGGTTAGAAAATTCTTTATGGGCAACTCCTAAAATCACGGCATCATATTTCCCATTTGGCAATTCGTTAGTAACCGAATAATTATATTCATGCGCTACTTCAGCTGGCGACGCCCACGGATCGTATATGTCGACCGTGATTCCATAATCTTCCAAGGCAGCTATAACGTCAACGATTTTTGTATTTCTTACATCTGGGCAGTTTTCTTTAAAGGTTATTCCCAACATCAACACTTTTGCTGAATTGACAGTAATCCCATTCTTTATCATAAGCTTAACTGCTTGAGAGGCTACGTACTCGCCCATACTATCGTTTAAACGACGACCAGCAAGTATGATCTCGGGGTGATAACCTAGCTCTTGTGCTTTTTGAGCAAGATAGTACGGATCTACTCCGATACAGTGGCCACCTACCAAACCTGGCTTAAAAGGAAGGAAGTTCCATTTTGTTCCAGCTGCAGCCAAAACATCATGAGTATTAATGCCCATTAAGTTAAAAATCTTAGACAATTCATTTACAAAAGCAATATTGATATCTCGTTGCGAATTCTCGATAACTTTCGCAGCCTCGGCAACTTTGATTGTCGGTGCTAGATGTGTTCCAGCTACAATAACACTTTTGTATAGATTATCGACGGTAGTTCCTACTTCTGGAGTAGAACCAGCGGTAACTTTTAAAATTTTCTCAACCGTGTGTTCTTTATCACCTGGATTTATACGCTCCGGACTATAACCCGCGTAGAAATCAGAATTAAATTTCAATCCACTTACGCGTTCTAAAACTGGAACACATTCGTCTTCGGTAACTCCCGGATAAACGGTCGATTCGTAAATTACTATATCGCCTTTCTTTAGAACTTTGCCTACCGTTTCAGATGATTTGTAAAGTGGCGTTAAGTCCGGACGATTGTTTTTATCAACAGGCGTTGGAACTGTAACTACGAAAATGGTGCAATCTTTTATATCGTCTAAATCTGCCGAACAATATAGACCTTGACCTTGGTGGCTTTTTGGTACTAATACTGCCTTTAGCAAATCCGACTCCACTTCTAAAGTTTTATCGACTCCCGAATTTAACTCTGCTATTCGAGCTTTATTGATGTCAAATCCTACGACGTTGTACTTCGTGGCAAAAAGTCTGGCCAATGGTAAACCCACATAGCCTAATCCGATTACTGCTATTTTCATATTACTTTAAGTTTTCCCAATACCAATCCACGGCGATCTCAAGTCCTTGTTGCAGCGAATACTTGGGGTTGTAGTTTAATAATTGTTTTGCTTTACCGATGCTAGCGAGGGAATGTGGTATATCGCCCGCCCGATTTGGTCCATGAATCACTTCAACGTTGCCTATTTTAGCGTCTTTTTTTGCTAAAGCCTCTTTGAGGTAACGCACCAAATCGTTGAGTGTTGTTCTATCTCCAAAAGCTGTGTTGTATACCGTGTTTACAGCCTCAGGATTATTTGTAGTTATAGCTAGTTCATTCATCTGAACCACATTGTCTACGTAAGTAAAATCGCGGCTAAAATTACCATCGCCGTTAATTACTGGACTTTCGTGCTTCATAAACTGCATAACAAACTTTGGAATCACCGCAGCATAAGCTCCATTCGGATCTTGTCGGCGACCAAAAACGTTGAAATACCGCAAACCAACGGTTTCAATTCCATAAGCTCTACTAAAAATATCGGCATAAAGCTCGTTTACATACTTAGTTATTGCATACGGAGAAAGCGGTTTACCTATTTTATCTTCAACTTTAGGTAGCGCTTCCGAATCACCGTAAGTCGACGAACTCGCCGCGTAAACAAATCGCTTGACGCCGGCGTCGCGCGAAGCAACAAGCATGTTTACAAAACCACCTACATTTACATCGTTACTTGTAATTGGATCGTTTATTGAACGCGGAACCGAGCCAAGAGCGGCTTGATGCAGTACAAATTCGCAACCAAAAACTGCTTTTCGGCAATCTTCGAGGTTTCTAATGTCGCCTTCAATGAATTCAAAATTTGGATTTTCTGTAAATCCATCAAGATTTTTTTTGTGTCCAGTTGCCAAATTATCGAGGCAGACCACAGGATACCCCTTAGACAAAAAATATTCGCATAAATTGGAGCCTATAAAACCAGCTCCACCCGTAACCAAAATTTTTGGTAGGTTAGTAGACATAAATTTCGGATTTTAATTTTTTTTCAGCGCAAATATAATCTATTAAGATTAAGAAGGTTTTAACTTATTTCTTGATTTTTGATTTTATTAGCTTTATGAGGTTCTGAATCCAAGCAAAAACACCTTCTGGCTTATCATCTTCATGGTAACCACTCGAGTAATTTCCGTACCCATAACCATAGCCGTAATTGTAGCCGTAACCATATCCGTACTTGGCTTTGCTTTCAAATCCGTTTAAAACGATACTAACATTCGACAATTCTCCGCGTTTCTGACGGTTGTTAAGCAGCGTAATCATGTCTTTTTTTGTGAAATTCTGGCGCACTACATACAAGGTAACATCAGCTAAAGGCGAAAGTTCTAAAGCATCAGACACCAAACCAACAGGAGGTGTATCTAAAATTATATAGTCGTAGCGCGATTTTAGTTCTTGGAGCATCGTCGTCATCGCATCGCTCATGATTAATTCTGCCGGATTTGGCGGATTTGGTCCCGAAGGAATAACATCTAAGTGCGAAATACTTGTTTTTTGAATCACCTCATCCAAAGATTTTAAGCCAACGAGATAATCAACAGCACCAACATCGTTTGAAACTTTAAAATCGTTAAAGAGTTTAGGTTTGCGTAAATCCAGACCAACAATTATCGTTTTCTTCTCGCTCAAGGCGAAAACAGTAGCGATATTTATCGAACAAAACGTTTTTCCTTCTCCACTAATGGAAGAGGTAATCATCAGAGTTTTTGCTCCTGCTAAATTCTGACGCTTGTAAAGGAATTGTAAAGATGAACGTATCGCACGGAACGATTCCGACAATGCCGACTTCGGACGTTCAAATACGCTCAAATTACTTTCTGTTTTCTTTTTTCCGATAACACCAATTAAGGGAATCGACGTCAGTTTAGCCACATCGTCGGTGTTCTGAATCGAATTATTCACGAAAAACAATCCGAAAACGCCTAAAAGCGGAATAATAAAACCTAAAAACAGCGCAAGAATGTAGTTTACGCTGGTTTTTGGACCAATCAAACCGCCTCCAACATCTTTAGCATTATCTATGAACCGAATATCGGAAACGTTTGCTGCTTTTACAATATTGGCTTCAGTTCGTTTTTGTAAAAAAGTGGTATAAATTTCATTCCCCAAATCAAACTTGCGCTGAATTTTTAGGTAATCTTGCTTGTCTTCTGGTATTTGCTTTAGTTCCGATTCGGCTGAATTTAACTTCGCATTCACCAAATTCAAATCGTAGTTTAAACCGGAACGCGCCGACATTACATTTTCTAACAAGACATTTTTGATTGCCGAAATTTCAACGTCAAAATCGCTATATAACTTCTCGCTCTTCACAGAAAACTGCATTTGCGCTCGACGCGTAGATAGCGTTATCAGCTTCGAAACACTTACTACGATATTCGGATCTTCAATTCCAACAACCGATGGCGAAGGTAGCTTCGAATAATCAACGCTCTTTTTTAGATAAGAAGACAAATTATTCAAATACGCGATTTTTCGCTGAATCCGATCTTTCTCAGAATCGAGTTCGGTGAGTTTCATACTTATTGACTCCCCGCCTTGTTCTAAAGCAGTTACGTTTTTATCTCGACTGAAACTCTTCAATTCATCGGTTGTTTTACGTAACGATTCTTCCATGGCGCGCATCGTACTATCGATGAAGTTAATAGTATTCGTTGCAAACTGATTTTTTGCTGCTAATTGTGTTTCCTTTAAAATCCGAACAGTCGTATTTAAATAATCTACCATTCGTGCTTTATTGTGACCTTGCAAACTCAACTTTAAGATCGATCCTCCTTTAGCATCAGGTTCAGCGCTAACTCCTTGGTAACTGCCCACTACGCCATCAAAATTCGAAAAACTCACCAAGTACTCTTTGCCTAGCTGCTTTCCAGACATATCGGTGATATCGAGCGTCCAAGACAAAAAGGGCAAAACTACTTTGCTGCCTATCCGATAACGCCTTACAAACGTTCCTTGAGGCACCGCTACATCTGTTCGCGATTTGTTACTGTACAAATATGCTCCTGCAGTGTTGGTTTCAAACGGTATTGTAAGTACGTATGAACTGGCATCAACAAACTTAATCTTGATTTCTCTGTCGGCCAATTGTGGTTTGTCTTTATCGATGTTCACTGTAAAAGGTGCGCTACCGTAAACGTCAATTTTGTTGTATTTACCCTGCTCGAGGTATTGCGTGTAGAATTCCAACTCATCCACAACCAGTTCGTTGTGCGAACGCGATTTTAACAATGAAATAATGGTTTGCACCTGATCGCTAGTTCCTCCCCAATTAAAAACCAAACTTGTGTTGGCAGTAAAGAAAGGATTACTTTCTTCCTTCACAGAAATCGTAGTATCAACCGCATAGATTTTCTCCTTTCGGATATTTACTTGATAAGCCCAAGTAAAAGCAATCGCCCAGCTCAGTAAAAACCACTTCCAGTAGCTGAGCGTTTTAATAAGAAATCCCTTAAAATCGAAATTGATTTGCGATTCAGAGGAGTTAAAATCTGACTGATCTATCATTTTAATTTCGCGCTAAAATAAATACCGTTGTTAACAATGTTAAGACAGTAAAAATCGATGTCAAGGATTCTACACCTGTTTTTCCCGTTCCCCATGACTTTTGAGGCAAAGGCTTCACGTAAATATAGTCATTAGGTTGCAAATAAAAATAAGGCGATTGCAGGGCATTGATATCTGTTAAGTCGATCGTGTGCAACTCCATACCTGTGGGATATTGCCGCATGACAATAACATTTTTGCGATCGCCGGTGGTAACAATATCGCCTGCATTAGCTAAAGCCTCTAAAATATTAGCCTTCTCCTGAAAAAGAACCACAGTTCCAGGCGAGCCCACTTCTCCATTTACGGTAATTCGCAAACCCGCTAACTTTACGGTCACGAAAATATTTGCTTGTTCGGTGAAGTACTTGTCTAATAATTCTTGTTCAATCTTTAAACGCGTTTCGTCTAAAGTTAAACCAATGACATTCACATTTCCCACGATCGGTATCCGGATATTTCCCTGCTGATCAACAGGAAAACCATTAAAGTAAACACCTTGTTCATTCTGTGTAGCAACGCCCGCACTACCATCGTTTTGTTGAAAAATAGCAACTAATTCCGGATTTACCGCCTTAATGGTAATCATTAGGATGTCGTTGCTCTGTAATCGATACGCCTTATCGTTAATTTGATTTACAGGAGTTACAACCGACTTATCTGTCTTCTGCAAATAAACCATGTCTTTAACAGGAATACACGATTGCAAACACAACACCAGAACAAAAACAATGAAAACGCGCATGAAAGAGTCTTTAGCGAACAAATATAAAAGGATTAAGACAGATTAAAAATTATTACCGCCGAAGCTTTTACATAGGATACGAATAAAACTCAAAATCGGTTTTCTTCTCGAAAATTAGCTACGCAAACTATCTTCAAACGGCACGCGGTGTAAAATACTGCGACCTAAGGTTACCTCATCGGCAAATTCGAGCTGGTCGCCTACCGAAATACCGCGCGCGATCGTCGAAGTTTTCAAATTGAAATTTTTAACCTGATTGTAAATGTAAAAATTCGTAGTATCGCCTTCCATCGTGGCACTCAAGGCAAAAATGAGTTCGCTAACCAAACCTGAACGCACTTTTTCCACCAAAGTGGAAATTTTGAGCTGGCTCGGCCCCACGCCATCCATCGGAGAGATTTTCCCACCCAAAACGTGGTAAATTCCTTGAAACTGACCTGTATTTTCAATCGCCATTACGTCGCGAATGTCTTCAACCACACAAATAATTCCGTGATTTCGCTTCGGATTAGAACAAATTTCGCAGAGCAGCTGATCCGAGATATTATGGCAGCTTTCGCACAATTTCACTTCCGTACGCAAACGCATCAGAGCGGCAGTAAGTACGGTGGTTTCTTCTTCGGGTCTGCGCAATAAATGCAAAACCAATCGCAAGGCTGTGCGTTTGCCAATTCCGGGTAAACCCGCCATTTCGTTAACGGCCTGCTCCAACAACTTCGAAGAAAATTCCATAGCGCAAAAATAAGCCAATAAACTGCATTTTCAGTAGCGTCGAATTCCACAAAAAAACCGATACTTGTAACTATTTTTTAGAGCACTATGACACCAACCACCATTTTACTTCTAATAACCGTTTACTTCGGACTCCTATTTGCCATTTCGTACTTTGTGAGCAAAAACGACCAAAGCAACGACAGTTTCTTTACCGCCAACCGCAACTCAAAATGGTATTTGGTAGCGTTCGGAATGATAGGCACGGCGCTTTCCGGTGTTACGTTCATCAGCGTTCCGGGCCAAGTAGGAAACCCCGATATTCAATTCAAGTATTTTCAATTTGTTTTAGGAAACGCCATCGGTTTTATCATCATCGCAAAACTGTTGCTGCCCTTGTACTATCGTTTGCGCGTGGTTTCTATTTACAGTTACATCGAACAGCAACTCGGAACAGTTTCTTACAAAACAGCAGCTTTATTTTTTCTCATCAGTCGTACAATTGGCTCGGCAGCGCGCTTGTATTTGGTGGTTTTGGTCTTGCAACGCTATGTGTTCGATGCCTTTGGAATTCCGTTTGCCGCAACCGTATTGGGTTCGCTATTGCTCATTTTTGCCTATACTTACCGCGGCGGATTAAAAAC
>JAIXTU010000053.1 GCA_027483785.1 Flavobacterium sp. | reverse complement strand
TTTTCTTTGGGATACCGAGGTATCTCAAAAAAATACAACGACGTAAGCGACTGTTTAAATGATTAGCTATAAATAATAGTGCATCGAAATTATTAGTAGCCAATCTAAAGCTTTCATTTAAAGCGATCTAACAAAGGTTTTTATGTCGAACTCACGTTATTTAGCTTTTACGGTTTTCGTTAGCCAAAAATCGGTGAGTTGCAGAAGTAATTTACTTGTAGCTATGTTGACAGATTTGTCGTAACGCTTCGAGCAAAAATAATATCTTCGCAACTTCGTTATACTAAGTATGGCAACCGGCGAATTCGTTGCTGTATCTGCTTTTGCGATGGCTTGAACTTTTACTATGACTAAAAACGCTTGCTTATTTTTTCTGCTTTTTCAAGCTGTAGCTTTCGGACAAATAGGAGGGCGAGCGGTCTATCAATTTTTAGGATTAACGACGTCTGCACGACAATCGGCTTTAGGCGGAAAAGTAATTACCATTCGCGATCAGGACGTGAATTCTGCACATTTCAATCCCGCCGTCATTAACGAAGAAATGGATCAACGTTTGGCGATGAACTACGGTAATTTATTTGGCGAAGTGGCATACGGAACGGCAGCGTATGCGTATACATACGACCGCCACGTGCAAACTTTCCACGCAGGAATGAACTACATAAACTACGGTAATTTTGAAGGTTACGACGAGAACGGCGTAAGAACAGCCGATTTTACTGGTAGCGAGGCTTCTCTGAGTTTTGGTTATGCGTACAATGTTCCGTTTACTGAATTGTATATCGGTGCCAATGCAAAACTAATTACATCAACGCTTGAATCGTACAACAGTATTGGTGGTGCCGTTGATTTAGGTGCTATTTATATTGACGAGGATAACGACATTAACTATGCTTTGGTGCTCCGGAATATGGGAACACAGTTCACAACCTATGCTGGTGAACGAGAACCCTTGCCTTTTGAAATCATTGCTGGAATTTCGCAAGAACTAGAAAATGTTCCCATTCGTTGGCATTTAACGCTCGAGAATTTACAACAATGGCAGGTGGCTTTTTCAAATCCAGCTCGAGCTGAAGGTAATCTCGACGGCGGAAGTACGCCTGAAAAGGTGTCGTTTTTTAATAATGCATTGCGTCATGTCATATTAGGAGCAGAACTGTTTCCACAAAAAGGTTTTAATATTCGATTGGGCTATAACTTCCGAAGAGCCGAAGAATTACGATTGCTGGAACAACGCAATTTCTCTGGACTTTCCGTTGGATTTGGTTTGCGAATGGGCCGATTAAAAATCGATTATTCCTATGCGCGGTATACTTTGGCAGCAAACAGTTCACTTTTTGGCTTAACCATTAATCTCGGAGAAGAATTCTAATGAAAAAGAAAATCATTATTGCAATCGACGGACATTCCTCAACGGGAAAAAGTACCATGGCGAAACAACTTGCCAAAGAATTGGGCTACGTTTATGTAGACACAGGCGCTATGTATCGTGCGGTGGCTTTGTTTGCGATGAAACGAGGTTTTATTAAATCGGATTTTTTTGATAAAGCAGCATTAGTAAATGCCTTAGATCAGCTTTCGTTAAACTTTATTTTTAATGAAACACGCGGATTTGCAGAGATGTATCTCAATAACGAAAATGTCGAAGAACAAATCCGAACGCTCGAAGTAAGCGCACACGTAAGTGCAGTAGCTGCCGTTTCAGAAGTACGCAGACTGCTTGTGGCGCAACAACAAAAAATGGGCGAGGAGAAAGGTATTGTTATGGACGGTCGCGATATTGGAACCGTTGTTTTTCCTAATGCCGAATTAAAACTTTTTGTAACCGCTTCGCCAGAAATTAGAGCTAAACGCAGGTTTGATGAACTTATCGCAAAAGGCGAAACGGTCCGTTATCAAGAAATCTATGAAAATGTTGTTGAACGCGATCGCATAGATAGCAGTCGAAGCGATTCGCCATTGCTTAAAGCTGCCGATGCTATTGAAATCGATAATTCCAACTTAACGCGTGAGCAACAATTCGATTTGATTTTGAAGTTAGCGAATGAACGTATTGGCTAATTCGTAATTGAAAAGTATTTTTTTGTTCACAATTGCGGTAACGATTGCCCGCGCTAAGGATTGCAGTGAAAACCCCGTGCCGTTTGTTGCCTGTGCGCGGCAGTTGGCGTTTGCGACTGTAAGAAGCTAAGGCCAACGATCCGCAAACGGCAATAAACAAGCGGGTTGTAACGGAAAGCCTGACCCTTGCTCGGGATCTGCTAGGGAAGGGGAGCGCCCAAATAGTAAATAAAGGACTTCTAATCTTTTATTTTTCCTACATATACAGACTTCCGATAACCTAAAATTTCTTCCATTTTTTTCCGAAATAGAAGCGACTAAACATAAAATTTTACCAGAGCTACTGTCAAGAGATTTGCTTTATGATTGCATCGAAGGCTCGAAGATTTGTTTACTTTCCGATACAGAAGTTCGCAAAGATATTCCCTAGCAATTCGTCGTTTGTAACCTGACCCGTAATTAAACCAAAGTAGTACAAGGCGTCTTTGATGTCTATTGCGAGTAAGTCGGTCGTAATGTGCGATTTAATTCCTGAGTCAACACGCAACATGGCATCGAGTGCTTGCTGCAGCGCATCGAAATGCCGCACGTTACTCACCACCGTTTCGTCGCTGCGAATGGCGCCTAAAGCAACTTGCGCCTGCAATAAGTTCTTTAAAGTTTCAACACCAGAACGTTCGCGTGCTGAAATACCTACAAATTGCAAACCCAAAATTTCTGAAAAAGTATCTTGAAAACGACTGCCGAAATTCGCGATGAAGTGCTCCGACAAACGGTCGATTTTATTCAAAACTACAACCACAAATTTGTCGGGGAATCTGTTTTTCTGTTGAGCAATTTCTGTAAAAACAGCCGTCACATCCGACGTTTCTTCCAAGCTAAGCAAGTACAAAACCACTTTGGCGGCACCTGCTTTTTCGAAGGTTTTTTGAATACCCATTTGTTCTACAATGTCGGTCGTAACGCGAATTCCTGCCGTGTCGATGAATCGAAAACGGATTCCGCCAAGGCTAATTTCGTCTTCCACGGTGTCGCGCGTGGTTCCGGCAATATCTGAAACTAAGGCGCGCTCTTCGTTGAGTAATGCGTTTAGTAAAGTCGATTTCCCTACGTTCGGTTCGCCGATAATTGCAACAGGAACACCGTTTTTCAAGACATTTCCAACTGCAAATGAGTCTATGAGTCGTTTTAACACAAAAAGGATTCGTTGCACCAGAGCTTCAAACGCTTTTCGGTCGGCAAACGCCACGTCTTCTTCTGCAAAATCGAGTTCGAGTTCGATTAAACTGGCAAAATTGAGGAGTTCTTCGCGCAGTTTTGAAATTTCCGAGGAAAATCCGCCGCGCATTTGGTTCATGGCGAGTTGGTGGGCCGCAGCGCTATCGGAAGCAATCAAATCGGCTACGGCTTCAGCTTGCGATAAGTCGAGTTTTCCGTTTAAGAAGGCACGTAATGTAAATTCGCCGGGTTCGGCCATCCGACAACCGTGTTTTACGGCCAAAGACAAGATGCGTTGTTGAATGTAACTGCTGCCGTGACAAGAAATCTCGACGACATTTTCGCCGGTGTACGAATGCGGACCTTTAAATAGCGATAACAAAACTTCGTCGATAACTTGTTTTTCTTCAATAATATGCCCGAGTAGAATTGTATGCGATGCTTGTTTGCGTATGTCCTTTCCCTTTACGGAGCGAAAAATTTCCGATGCCGTATGAATGGCTTGTTCGCCCGAAATTCGAATCACGGCAATGGCACCCACGCCGGGCGCTGTAGCAAGAGCAACAATGGTATCTTGAGTAATCATCATTTGTATTTACAGCAAAGGTAGAACTATATCTATAAAACTATTTGATGCGAATCAATAAACCAAGGGTATAAAAAAACCGTTTCGTTACGTGGCGAAACGGTTTATTAGCATCTTTAAATGAATTATTTTTTTGCTGCTGCTGCTAAGTCTTCAGGTTTTACTGCAATGGCAACTCCGGGTAATTTTACAGGCGCTCCCAATTGTGCTAAAAAGCTTCCTTGGACTTCACCTGTTTTGTAGGTCGTAAATCCGATTCGATACAAGCCCATAACTAACGATTTTGTTGGATCGGAAGTGCTGCTAGTGATTCGCATTAATGAATTATACTTGCTTCCGGACGGTTGTGATGGCATTTCAGATGAATCATCGTTTTTATCAATGGTAATCCACTTTGCCGACTTTGCTTTCGAGGCAACATCTTCTAGTTTCAAGATGCCCTCTGCGCGTTCTAGAGTAATCCATGTGTCGAAGAAATTTTTAACATCTGCGGCATTCTCGGTATAGGCTGCTGAAACGTAATCTTTATCGCTTGTTTTAGTTCCATCCGGTACGGGAGAAATCATTCGTACGCCTATTTCAGGTGCGGCAATCGGAATCCAAACATAGATGTAATACATTTTTTTTCCTCCTTTCACTTCATCGGGAGCTGCACCTGGTTTTATGAAGCCAAAGTAAGACGTTAAATCGGTGTAAGGAACGCGAATTTCTTTTCCCATAACCGACTTTTTACCCAAATCAGCTCCAAATTTGTCTAATTTTTGTGCATTAATTAAGCTGCTAATTGCAAACAATGCTGCAACTAGAAAACACTTTTCTTTCATATCGCTTTGATTTTAGATTAATATGAATCTAAGTTATAATTTTAGTTGTATTGAAATCGTTTTGAGAAATAAACGTAATAGCTGGTTGTTTTATGCCGGCCGGGCGCATCCGCTGTTGCAACTCCGCGTGTGGCAGTCGGCAACAGCAACGCGGCGGTACGGGCTTCCTTTGGTCGCCGTACCGCCGCGGCTGTTTTTACGCCTGCCTCACTTGCGGGGTTTCCACGTTGGCTGCTGCCGGAACAGCATTACCACATAACGTTCGTTTCCGAATGCATCTTTGGTTAAACGTTAGGTTTTCGAGGAAGGTAAATAAATTCAATTTGTTTCGAAATTTATGTTTGTTAATTAACTTATTTTAAGTGGTTTAAGGCGAGGTAATATTGCAATATTACGTTTGAATTATTGTAAAGGCAAATTATCGCAATTTGAATTCGTTTTTTAATTTCTTCGCCTTGAAGTAAAAAGGCTTGGTTAAACGTTAGGTTTTCGAGGAAGTAAATCCACCAGTTTAGTGTCGAAATTTCAATTAGTTAATTGACTTATTTTAAGTAATTTAAGTCGAGGTAATATTGCAATATTACGTATGAATTATTGCAAAGGCAAATTATCGCAATTTGAATTCGTTTTTTAATTTCTTCGCCTTGAAGTAAAAAGGCTTGGTTAAACGTTAGGTT
>JAIXTU010000345.1 GCA_027483785.1 Flavobacterium sp. | reverse complement strand
GATAAAGCATTTACATCGCCCTTGTCGAGAACAGGTATCGATGTTTACAATTACGTCTTAGCCGACAGCGCATTCATAGATAAAAAATGGTGCTACAATATTGTTTATTACCCACGACGTAAAAACGAACTCACCTTCAAAGGCGATTTCTGGGTGAACGATACAACTTGGGCGATCAAAGACATTAACATGCAGGTGGTTAAAAGTGCCAACATAAACTGGGTCAAGGAAATTTATATCGAGCAACAGTTCGATGTGCTAAACGATTCGGTATTCCTGCTCACCCGCGATTACATGCTCACCGATTTCGCACTCAACAAAAAGGAAAAGTCGAAAGGTGTGTACGGAAAACGAACAACCATGTACCAAAATCACGTGTTCGATAAAGAATTGCCCGACGAGTTTTACAAAGAAAAAGTAAACTACTACAACGAGGAAGCCTACAATCGTTCCGACGAGTTTTGGGAAGAAAACCGCTTCGAAGAACTTAACAAAGACGAAAAGGGCATTTACAAAATGCTCGACACACTTAAAACCAACAAAAAGTTTAAACAGCTGTACGATTTGGTGGCCATTCTCGGAAGTGGTTATATTCAGAAAGGCAACATCGATTTCGGACCTATTTTCTCAACCTTAGGCTACAACGAGGTCGAAGGAATTCGCCTCCGTTTTGGCGGTCGAACCTACTTCGGACCAAACGATCGCTGGCGCATACAAGCGTATGGTGCCTATGGTTTTAGCGATAATAAATTCAAATACGGGGTGTCGGGTAAATACTTAATCGATCCGAAAAGCCGACTCATCATTCAAGGTGGAAACCGACGTGATATCGAACAAATCGGTGCGAGTTTAACAACCACAAACGACATACTCGGCCGCAGTTTCGCTAGCTCGGCACTGTTCGTCAGCGGAAACAACGGAAACCTGACCAACATTAACCTAACTAACCTGTCGTTCGAAATCGAGCCAATCAAAAACCTGACGTTTTCTGCTGGTTACAGCTTCCGAACGCTGGTTTCAGCGAACGATACGTTCAGTTTAGCGTATTACACCGATCTTAATCGCACGCAAATAAAAGAGCGCACCACGCAGTCGGAAGCTAACGTTTTAGTGGATTATACACCGCGACGTAAAACCGTGGGTTATGGCGTTGAGCGCAGCATTGTCGATAGTCCGTTTACCCGCGTTTTTGTTAACTACACGCAAGGTTTGAAAGGAGTAATGAATTCCGATTTCGAGTATCAAAAAATTCAGTTGTACGCCAAACAACCTATGAATATCGGCGGTATTGGTCGCCTAGACGTAATCACCGAGCTTGGAAAAACCTACGGCTACGTTCCGCTCGGATTAATGAGTATCGTTCCCGGTAACCAAACGTATTTTACCATCGAAAACACCTTTAACTGCTTGGATTTCTACGAGTTTCAAGCCGATACCTATGCGACGTTTCAGTTGCAACACAATTTCGGCGGACGAATTTTCTCGAGAATTCCGTTCATGCGTAAATTAAATTGGCGCGAAACAGTAGGTATTAAAGGCGTTTACGGAACTATTTCTCAAGAAAATCGCATCATCAACGAGCCAAGCGGACTCATTTACCAAGCGCCCGAAGATCTGTATTGGGAGTACAACGCCGGTATTGGAAACATTTTCAAGGTGTTTCGTATCGAGTTTGCGTGGCGCGGCAGCTATATTGCACCAGGTTCCACGAATTTCGCGATAAAAGGCGCCTTCGGATTTTATTTTTAAGAAAAGTATTTTTTTAGGCGGCTTTTCCGGCTATTCACTGCAAGCTGCCCGGCGTTCGGTTGGCAAAAAGTACGCAAAGATTTTGTGCTTCCGTTGGTCGCAAAAACTTTTCGCTTTTTTTTTCTTTCTCACTTAGGCAGGCTTTTCGTTGCTATCCGGGCCGCAAAAATCGTGCGCGAAAAAAACCACGTAAAACACTAGTAAGCAATCTATTAGTTTCATGCAGGGCGTATAATGCAAATAACTTGCCTTACTTTAACATCGATTTATTACTTTTGCGCGTTTTAAAATGTTAAAAATGGACAAACTAATGATTTACGTGCCGCTTGTAATGGCAATTTTAGGTCTCGTATTTATGGGAGTAAAAGCGTTATGGGTTAACAAACAAAACGCTGGCGACGCCAAAATGCAAGAAATTTCTAAAAGTATACAAGAAGGTGCAATGGCTTTCCTAAAAGCCGAGTACAGAATATTGGCAGTATTTGTAGTTATTGCCTCTGTAGCACTTTTTGTAGTGTCGCAATTGGTAGAAACGTCACACTGGATGATTGTTGTTGCTTTCGTTTTCGGTGCCATCTTCTCTGCTTTAGCCGGTAATATCGGTATGCGTATTGCTACAAAATCAAACGTAAGAACTACACAAGCTGCTAAAACAAGCTTACCACAAGCCTTACAAGTTTCCTTCGGTGGAGGTACTGTAATGGGGCTTGGCGTTGCTGGTTTGGCTGTTCTTGGTTTGAGCATCTTCTTTTTGATATTCCTAAACCAGTTCATGGGCGTTGAAGGAAAATCATTTTACGATAATATGACATTGGTACTCGAAACGCTTGCAGGTTTTTCACTTGGAGCGGAATCAATCGCACTTTTTGCACGTGTAGGTGGTGGTATTTATACTAAAGCTGCCGACGTTGGTGCCGACTTAGTAGGTAAAGTAGAAGCAGGAATTCCGGAAGACGATCCGAGAAACCCAGCAACAATTGCCGATAACGTAGGCGATAACGTGGGCGACGTAGCCGGTATGGGTGCCGATTTATTCGGTTCGTATGTTGCTACCGTTTTAGCTTCTATGGTATTGGGTAACTACATCATTAAAGATATGACAGATGCATCTGGTACGCCATTTACCGACAATTTCGAAGGTCTTGGCCCAATTATCTTGCCTCTAGTAATTGCAGGTGTAGGTATCTTGGCTTCAATCATCGGAACATTCTTTGTTCGTATCAAGAGCAACGACGCTAAAGAAGCACAAGTACAAGCAGCTTTAAACTTAGGAAACTACGTTTCGTTAGGTTTAACCGTTGTGGCTTGTTGGTTCCTTATCGATATGATGTTGCCAGAAACTATTTCAATGAACTTCTTCGGAGAAGGCATTAAAGAAATCCCATCACGTCACGTATTCTATGCTACTTTAGTTGGTTTAGGTGTGGGTTTGTTTATTTCTGCAATCACCGAGTACTATACGGCTTTGGGTAAAAAACCGGTATTAAGTATCGTACAAAATTCATCTACAGGAGCTGCAACCAACATTATTGCTGGTTTAGCAATTGGTATGAAATCAACTTTTGGTTCTGTAATCTTATTTGCTGCTGCAATCTGGGGTGCTTACGCGCTAGCAGGTTTCTACGGTGTGGCTATTGCTGCATCGGCTATGATGGCTACAACAGCCATGCAATTGGCGATCGATGCTTTCGGTCCGATTGCCGACAACGCAGGGGGTATCGCAGAAATGAGCGAATTGCCAAAAGAAGTTCGTCAGCGTACCGACGTTTTAGACTCTGTAGGTAACACTACAGCTGCCGTGGGTAAAGGTTTCGCTATCGCATCTGCGGCACTTACTGCGCTAGCACTTTTCGCTGCTTACGTAACGTTTACAGGAATCAATGGGATCAATATTTTTAAGGCTGATGTACTAGCTGCGCTTTTCGTTGGAGGTATGATTCCTGTTGTATTCTCAGCTTTAGCAATGCAATCGGTAGGTAAAGCTGCAATGGACATGGTTAACGAAGTTCGTCGTCAGTTCCGTGAAATCCCTGGAATTATGGACGGTACTGGAAAACCAGAGTACGGAAAATGTGTGGATATCTCGACAAAAGCAGCACTCCGCGAAATGATGTTGCCAGGAGCCATTACGATTATCACGCCAATTATCCTTGGTTTTGCCATGGGTGCCGAGGCTTTAGGAGGTTATATGGCTGGTGTTTGCGTTTCGGGTGTACTTTGGGCTATTTTCCAAAACAACGCCGGTGGTGCTTGGGACAACGCTAAAAAATCGTTCGAAGCAGGTGTACTAATTAATGGTGAAATGACGTACAAAGGTTCTGATGCACACAAAGCAGCAGTAACTGGTGATACCGTTGGTGATCCGTTTAAAGATACTTCTGGTCCTTCGATGAACATTTTAATTAAATTAACTTGTTTGGTTGGTTTAGTTATCGCACCACTTTTGGGTCAAGGTCATGCTACAACAAAAGAAGTTTCCGCAGCTTGCTGTAAAGAAATGTCGGCAAATTGTGCGTCGATGAGTATCGAAGAATGTAAGGCTAAAGGTTGTAAAAGCAGTAACTGTAAAATCATTTCTGCGACAGAAGAAACGGTAATTTCAGAAACTGTGGGCGATACAACTACAACAACTACCGAAGTAACTAAACAAGACGGAACAAACGTTACTGTTGAAAAAACGGTAACGGTTGAGAAAACCGAAACGAAGAAGTAATTCCTCTTTCGAAATATTTTAAAAAAAAGCTGCCTCACCAAAAGGCAGCTTTTTTTGTGTCGGATGTTGCAGCCCGGGTTGCAGCGAAAAGCCTGCCAAAACAAAAAGCCAAGTAAAAACCAAACCCGCACAGCGACCAACGGAAGCTCGTGCGGGTTTGTGTTTTTAGGGCGTTTTGTGCGGCAGCTTGCAGCGGAAAACCGGAAATGCTGCCCAAACAATAGCGGATTTAAAACAAGCCGTTTAGCTCGGTATCCACTCGTGTGAAGATTGTGCCCAAATCTTCGGGATTGTTTACAAAATCAATGTTATCAACGTCGATAATGAGCAATTTGCCTTTGTCGTAGCCGTGAATCCATGCTTCGTAACGCTCGTTGAGTCGGCTTAGGTAATCGATCGAAATACTGTTTTCGTACTCGCGTCCGCGTTTGTGAATTTGACCGACCAAATTTGGGATCGAGCTGCGCAGATAAATGAGCAAGTCGGGCGCTTTTACGAGCGTTTCCATGAGTTCGAACAGCGAGCTGTAGTTTTGGAAATCGCGGTTCGTCATGAGGCCCATAGCGTGTAAATTAGGCGCAAAAATATGTGCATCTTCGTAAATGGTTCGATCCTGGATGATTTTTTTACCGCTTTGGCGAATTTGCAGAATTTGGCGAAAACGCGAGTTTAGAAAGTAAATTTGTAAGTTAAACGACCAGCGCTCCATTTGGTGGTAGAAATCGTCGAGATACGGATTATCGACCACATCTTCGTAATGCGGTTCCCATTTAAATTGCTTGGCCAATAAACCGGTAAGTGTGGTTTTTCCGGCACCAATATTGCCGGCAACTGCTATGTGCATTAAGGTATATTTAGGTAATAAACTTTGATTTGACTTTCGGTAAAAATAGCTAAAAATTGACCTTTAACGGCAAAAGATTGGAAGTTGTTAATCGGTAATTCCAGGTTTTTTATCTGTTTATTTTTGAAACCGAGTGTAAAAATTTTTCCGTCGGATTTGTATATTAAGCCATAATTTTCTAGCAATTGCAGCTGTTCGAACGCCGGAATGGCTAGGTCGGAGCTCATGTTTCCGAAGAAGTTTAGTTTCCACAAGTAGTTTTCGGCGTCGTTCCAGTACAGAAAATTTAAATCGGCCGCAAACCAAGTGGCGTTTAAGCGTAAATTTTGTGTAAGTGGTTGCAATTTTCGGCTTTGGAGTTCGTAGCGGTAGATTTTCTGATCGGTTTCGTTGCAAATCCACAAATTATTTTGAGCTGCCGTAAATACCGCCGAAGCCACGAGATTGGGAGCGAGTTGTTGAAACGATAAAGTTTCGATTTCGTTGAATAAGTTATCGAGAATAATGGCCGCATTAAAGTTGGGATAAAAAAGCAAAGGTTTCAGCGGATTTTGCAATTCGATGTTTTGCGGAGCACCCATACCCGTATTTTGGTAAACGTATTTGCGAATAGAATCGCGCTTAGTAACCACGCTTCCCATAAAGGTGTAAACAGACCCGTATTTGTCGATAGCTGCCAGCTTTTCGCCGTATTCCAACGGAACATCTCGAAGCCATTTTACCGACTGTGCTTGCGCAGACAGCCCATAAACAATCAGTAAAACACTTGTTATTAGTGTGGTACACGGTATTTTTCTTAACATGTTGGGCTAACAGTTTAACATTTTTATGGTAACAATAATCAAAGTCATTCGTCATCTTTGCTTACAGCTAATGTAACTAAAATGAAAAACCTACTCACTTCCTTCTTTCTTATTTTAACAACTCTGGCTTTTGCTCAGAAAGATTTTCAGGGTTATGTGGTTTACGAATCAAAAACATCGGTTTCCGATTTTAAAATGGGCGGTAACCGAGAAATTACCCCGGAGATGCAGAAGATGATTGATGAGCGTATGAAAAAATTGTCTGAAAAGACATTCGATTTATACTTTGATTTAAACGCCAGTATTTACAAAGAGCAAGAAAAGCTCGAAACGCCGGGAACCCAAGGCGGTGGCTCTATGCGTATGATGGCCAGTTTTGCGGGTGGCGGCGGAACATTCTACAAGAATGTAAAAACTAAAAACTATGTAGTGGACAAAGAGATTTTCGGAAAAGAATTTTTAGTGAAAGACTCTTTGCCGAAATACGATTGGAAAATGACGGGTGAGTCCAAGAAAATTGGAAACTATACCTGTTTTAAGGCGACGGCTAAAGTAAAACCTAGCCAATCGGATTTCCGAAACATGCGTCGCAAAAAGCAAGATGAAACCACCGACGAGAAAAAGAAAGAGCAACCAACAAATTTCATGGATCAAATGGAAATGCCTACCGAAATTGAAGTCGTTGCTTGGTACACGCCAGATATTCCGGTAAGTCAGGGTCCGGAAATGTACTACGGATTACCCGGTTTGATTTTGGAAGTAGCTGCTGATAAAACAATCATTCTCGCATCAAAAGTGGTGCTCAACGCCAAAGACAAAAAGGAAATTAAAGCACCTACAAACGGGAAAGAAATCAACCAAAAAGATTTCGACGAAACGGTTACCAAGAAAATGCAGGAAATGCGCGACATGTATCAGAACGGTCGTGGAAACCAAATGCGCATTCCTAGATAGCTTGTCGTTTAAAGTTTATGATGTTAAATTTTGGTTGTACTGTAACAACACGACAGTTGCATGCACCAATGCTTTAAGTGATTAACGAAAACTTAAATTAAAAACTTATCTTTTTGATATGAGAAAAACACTACTACTTATTGCATGTACGTTTGGTTTAACGGCCGGCTGGGCTCAAGAATTTCAAGGAAAAGCCGAGTATTTCTCGAAATTGATTATAAAGTCGGATATTACTGTAGGCGACGATTCAGTAAAAGAAAGTTTAGGTCCGGAGTTTGAGCAATCGATAAAAGATGCGCTAAAATCGGCGACAGAAAAACAATATACACTCACATTCAATAAAGTAGAAGCAGTTTACGAAGAGAATCAGCAACTCGAAAAACCTACGGGTGCCGCAGCGGGCATGGGAATTTCGATTAGCATACCGGGTGGCGGAAAAAAGTACATTAATCTTAAAAAGAAAGAAGTACTCGAAGAAGAAGATATTTTTGGAAAGGAGTTTTTGATTTCCGAACCACTCGAGCAACTAAATTGGAAACTCGGAACAGAAACCAAGAAAATTGGCGTGTACACCTGTATGAAAGCCGAGTTAGTAATCCCCGTTACCGAACAAGAACGCAAGGATTACGCCGACTTTTTAGAGCGTGAAAAAAAGAAACCGTCTGTATTTAAAATTCCAGAACCAAAAGATCGCGTTGTAGTTGCTTGGTACACACCTGAAATTCCAGTGAGCTTTGGTCCGAAGAATTATTGGGGTTTACCCGGTTTAATTTTGGAATTGCAGGAAGAAGAATTGGTGATTTTATGCCAAAAAGTAACCTTAAATTCCAAAGAGAATTTTAAAATTAAAGCACCATCGAAAGGCGAGAAAGTTTCTCGTAAGAAGTTCGAAGAAATTCAGCGGAAGAAAATCGAAAGCATGCAAGATTCCGATGGAAACGTAATCTTCATGTCGGGAAACTAACGGTTTAAATCAGCAATCAATGCGTAAATTATCAATCATCATTTTTGTTTTTTCGACTCTTTTTTCTTTCTCGCAAACTGTTCGTATTGAAGGTATTGTAACCGACTCGATTAAAAGTCCGATTGAGTTAGCTAATGTCATGGCGGTTAACGTCGATTCCCAATCTATGGAATCCTATTCGATAACTAGCGATAAAGGCCGTTATGCACTAAACGTTAAAGCCAACAAAACGTATTTGCTGCGAATCAGCTTTTTGGGATACCGCCCGAAGGAATTAACTTTAGTGGTTGGAAACGAGAATGTAGTAAAAAATATTGTTTTAGATCCAGATAGTGTAGAGTTAGAAGGTGTAGAGATTGTAAATGAGATGCCGGTTTCTATAAAAGGCGATACGATTGTTTACAATGCCGATTCGTTTACTTCGGGTACGGAACGCAAACTTGAAGACGTTTTGAAAAAGTTGCCCGGCGTGCAAGTAAATGCCGACGGACAGATTGAAGTGGAGGGAAAAACCGTTCAGAAATTGATGGTAGAAGGAAAAGACTTTTTTGATGGAGATACGAAGTTGGGTGTTAAGAATATTCCTGCCGATGCAATTGATAAAGTGCAAGTACTCCGAAACTACAATGAGATCGGTGCATTGAAAGGCTTGGAAAACAATGAAGAGAACGTTGCAATGAACATCAAACTCAAAAAAGGAAAGAAGAACTTTTGGTTTGGTGATGTCACTGCGGCTGGAGGACCAGACAAACGCTACATTCTAAATCCGAAGCTGTTTTACTATTCGCCCAAGTACAGCATTAACGTGATTGCAAATACAAATAATGTAGGCGAATTACCGCTAACTACGCAGGATTACTTCAAGTTTACGGGCGGTTTTCGGAATATCATGGGAAAAGGAGGGAGTCGCTTTAATGTAAGTAGTAACGACTTAGGTTTACTCGGTCTCCGAAACAATCGTGCAGCCGAGATTTTAACCAAATTTGGTGCAACGAACTTTTCGTACAGCCCGACGTCAAAGCTTACGTTAAGTGGTTTTGCTATTTTTTCGCGATCCGACACACGGTTGGAAACCGACAGTCGCTTGCAAATTGTTCAAACCGGCGATCGACAGCTAACTGAAGAAAATGCCGATCAGAGCAATAAGTTGGGATTGTTTAAACTCAGCGCCAGCTACAAGCCTAATTCTAAATTGCAAATTGATTACGATGCGCTGGGTAAATTGTCTGATCAAAGTGAAGGGACGAGTTTGTTTCGCCAGATTCTAACATCGCAAGGCAACCGCGACGAGCAAATTTTTACTGATAAAACACAAAAACCAGCGTCGTTGAACCAGAATTTTGCTGCCTACTATACGTTGTCCGACAACCATATTTTTGCAGCGGAAGTACAGCATTTGTACCAAGATGAAGATCCGATGTATGCAGCCGATTTAGGGGAAAATCCGTTTCCAGACAATACAACAGGTAACGACGATTTTAATTTAGGAATCGTCGATCAGCCTTCAGGACGTTTCAATTTGTTCCAAAATCGATTTATAAAAACCAATAAGCTTGACGCGAAAATTGACTATTACTACGTATTAACGCCGAAGAGCAACATCAATCTTACGTTAGCCAATACGTATTCCAATCAGCGATTAACGGGTGATTTATTTCAGCAACTCGACAACGGAACTTCCGAAGCGTTGAATCCAGTTACCGACAACGATGTGCGATACCGATTTATTGACAGTTACCTTGGTTTACACTACAAATTGCTTTTTGGAAAGTTTACAATCATGCCCGGCGTGAGTTATCACCGGTTTTCCCTAAGAAACGAGCAACAAGGAACGCTTTACACCCAAAATTTTGACCAACTATTGCCTGATTTTTATGCCTTGTATCAGATTAAGAAGTCGGAAACCTTGACGTACAATTACGCATGGACAAATAGCTTCACCGATGTGAGTCAGCTGCCAGAAGGCTATATTCTTACAAACTACAACAGTTTATTTCGCGGATTGCGAAGTATACAGAACGCCACTGCACAGTCGCATTCGTTGCGCTATTTCCGATATAACATGTTTAATTTTGAAAACATCTTTGGATTTTTGAATTACACTCGAACCTTAGATGCTGTGAAGCGGAATGCGTTTTTTGATGGTGTGAATCAGTTTTCAACACCGTTTAATTCGCCGCGTATCGACGAAGCTTTAAATGGTAGCGGATCTTACGGTCGTTCTTTTGCCCGATTCTATAAGGCTTCGCTAAACATTTCCATGAATTGGTCGAAGTTCAATAACTTACAGAATGCCACTTTTATAACAACCGAAAGTTTTACGCAAAGCTACACGTTGCGCGCTTCAACAAATTTTAAAAACGCACCAAATATCGAATTTGGTTATGGATATACGCAGAACGATTATCAAAATCAGACCTTCCTTACCGATCGGCCTTTTGTAAATCTCGATTACTATTTTGCCGATGGCTTTTCATTTGTAGCGGAATATGAGTTTTTCCACTATTACAGCCGAGATAAGTCGGTTAATAATGAATATGATTTCCTCAGCGCAAGCTTGTCGTATTTCAAGAAAGGAAGTAATTGGGAGTTCAAAGTTTCGGGAACCAATTTATTGAATACGACTTCATTGAACGATGATAGTTTTTCCGAGTTTTCGTTCCGAACCAGCCAATATCGGG
>JAIXTU010000229.1 GCA_027483785.1 Flavobacterium sp. | reverse complement strand
TAAAAATGGAATTGTCATTTCTCAAGTAGCTGAGTACATTCCTGAAAAAATTGAGAAATTAATTTGTTTGGCGGCATACCTGATTCCTAATGGTAAAACGCAAAGAGAATATTCTTTTCAAGATACAAAAGGTTGGCTGAAGCCCTATGTAATTCAGCATCCTGAAACAAATTCTCACACACTTCAACCCCAAATATTCAAGGAGGGACTGTATCATGATTGCGATAATGATATTGCTGAGGCTGCTAAATATATTTTAAGTCATGAGCCTGTTGAATCTGGAATAGCTACGTTAGAGTTATCAGATGAAAAGTACGGCAGTGTTCCGAAATACTATATTGAGTGTACGGATGATCGGGCTGTTACACCCTATATTCAACAATTAATGTACACCGAAACGCCGTGTAATAAAGTATACAGCTTACATACAAGTCATTCACCTTTTTTTAGTCAGCCTTACGAGTTAACAGAAATATTTTTTGAAATAGCGAATATCAACAATTAAAAATCAAACGATGAAACCACAAACAATTATCACCAATTTATTTCAACTGCTACAAGCAAAAAAATACGATGAAGTAGCAAAATTATATACAGTTGATGCCAAATTTACTGATGGCATATTCATGCTAGAAGATGCAGAAAACATCAGAAAAATGTGGAATTACTTAGGAGTAATTTTTACAGAGTTAACCATTAAAATTGTATCAGTTACAGAAACCGAAAATGGAGCAATAGTAACATGGGAATCTTTCTACAACCTCAGAGGTAATAAAATTCATAACAAACTAAAGAGTGAGTTCGTCTTAATTAATGGTCGTATAGATAGCCAAACAGATAGCTTCAGTTTTTATCGAATTGCTCGACAAACTTCTGGAGCTAAAGGGGTATTATTTGGTTGGCTGCCATCCGTTAAGAAAACAATTCAAAGCAGAATGCTTATTGGATTTGAGCAATATAATAATTCTGTCTTTGATTAATGGTCACAATAAATTTGTACAACTATTAATTCTGCAACTTAATTTTTAACCGTTCTAAATTCTCATCGAGGTGTATTCTATGATGGCTTTCCAATTTTGCAAGTATAAAATGAAGAGCTTTTTTTTCTGCTGTATCTAGACAGGAAGTAATTTCTTTCGAAACTAATTCCATATGACCAAATGCACCATATAAAATGCTTTTACCGTTGTCTGTAATAGAAATTAATTTACTTCTTCTATCGTAAGGATTAACTTTTTCTGAGGCGAAGCCATTTTTTATAAGTCTTTTGATAAGTTCTATACCTGTTGATTTTTCAAAAATCATGGCATGTATAAGTTCTGTTTTAGTACAACCTTCAAAGGTACTTAATGTTGCTAAAAATGAAAACTCTTCAAGACTAATTTTAGAAGAATGATCCAATGCAATTTTAGAGTAAATCCTACTGTACCGATACATTAAACCATTTAGGATACCAATGCTATTATCCAACTGCTCTACGCTGCTTGTAGTTGCTTCATTAGCTTTGCCATACTTACTTATAGCTAACAAAGTATCATTCCCATTGTCCTCTGCTAATTGCATATTTAACCATATTACAAAAGAATCATATTCTTTTGGATTTCCATTATTCAAATAGTAATGATCTAGTTTTTCAACTAATAACTTTAATAATTCAAATCTTTCCATAAACACAAAAATAAAACAAATTTGTTGTAAAAAACAAAAAATAGTTTGACTTTAGAAATATTTTCTAAAAATTAGAGCAATATTGTTGTTTAATAAAACTAAATGGTTTTATTTTGTCTAAAATTAAAACAATATTGTTGTATGTATAAAGCAATCTTTAGTCTAATCATTTTTACTTTTATCGGTAACACTTATATGTTTTCGCAAAATACCGGTAGTATTTCTGGAAGTGTTTTAGACAAGTCAAATCAAAAACCTGTAAGCTTAGCTAAAGTAGAATTAGTAGGTACTTCTTTCAGTAGCACAACGCAAACAGATGGTAGTTTTATAATAAATAAAATACCTGTCGGAACATATAACGTTGAGGTAAGCTCGATAGGCTACAAAACTCAAAAAATTTACAACATTACAATAAATGCTGGAAACGAAAATAATATTTCTATTGATTTGGAACCAGATATCCAAACCTTAAATGAAGTTACTATAAAAGTTAACAAGAAAACTGTAAAAGCAACAACTTTAGAAAATCCTTTAAGTGTTCAACGACTAACCTCAGAAGAAATTAAATCAAATCCAGGTGGTAATTTCGACATCAGCAAAGTTATTCAAACCTTGCCTGGTGTTGGTGGAGGACAAAGTGGTGGTTCTTTTAGAAACGATATTATTATTCGAGGTGGAGCTCCCAATGAAAATGTTTTCTATCTGGATGGTATAGAGATTCCTGTTATAAACCATTTTCAAACACAAGGTAGTTCCGGAGGACCACAAGGAATGTTAAACGTTTCATTTATTGAGGATGTAAAATTGAGTTCGTCTGCTTTTGATACAAAATATGACAATGCAATGAGTTCAGTTTTCCAGTTTAAACAAAAAAACGGAAACCCAAATAAATTTCAGGGTAATGTCAGATTAAGCGCTACTGAGTTTGCTGCAACACTTGAAGGTCCATTAGCTAAAGATAAACAGACAACTTTCCTCTTCTCTGCAAGGCGCTCTTATTTAGAATTGCTTTTCTCTTTAATTGACTTACCTATTAGACCTAATTATTGGGACTTTCAAACCAAAATAAATAGAAAGCTGAACGATAAAACAACACTTACCTTTATTAGTTTAGCAGGTATTGATGATTTTAAGTTTGCCGCAATTAAAGATGCTACTCCAGAAAAGCTATATGTTCTTAATTCAAACCCAATCATAAACCAATGGAATTACACTGCGGGATTAACATTAAAAAGACTAATTGCTAACGGTTTTATCAATGTTGCTCTAAGTCGAAATAGTTTTGATAATGACATTAAACAATATGAAGATAATGAAAAACAGTTGGCCTCTGAAATTACTTTAAATTACAATTCAAGAGAAACTGAAAACAAGCTGAGGTTTGATATTACTCAAAATATAAATGGCTGGAAATATAGTTTTGGTTTAGCAGCTCAATTTGTTGAATACT
>JAIXTU010000360.1 GCA_027483785.1 Flavobacterium sp. | reverse complement strand
TACTTGGCAAATGCGGTTTTGCAAGGTTCGCACGTATGGAATTTGGATGTATATTCCATAAACTGCGGCCACGTATTTGGTGGAATGTTCGGATTTGGTATTTCACCTTTGCCGTTCCATTCGAGGTATTGCGCCAATCCACCGCTCCATTCCCAATTATTGGTGAGGTACAAAACGGCTGTCATGTTGCGTTTTCCGAGTTCCGACATTAAGAAATCGAGTCCTTTTAAGTACTTTTCATCGTATTTCCCTTGTTTAGGTTGAAGTGCTTCGCGAACGGTAAAATCGTCGGTACCGCCTTCAGCACCAACTAAAACGCGCAGATTTTCGATGCCGAGCGATTTTAGCTGATCCAGCTCGGAAATGAGTCGTTTTTGGTTTGATTCTCCAACACCTAAAAGCGCTCCATACCAATAATTTGTGCCTACAAAATGGTAAGGTTTTCCATCGCGGATAAATTTGCTGTCTTCAATTTTGATGAATGTGCTTTGTGCGAAGCTATTGACGCAAAAAAATACGATGGTTACAATAGTAATGGAGAACTTTTTCATGGTTTAGTTTTGTGGCAAGGTGTATAAATCGGGCAAGTCGTTCTGAAGTAAGCATTTTGCTTTATTAGAAAACACTAAGAAATCGGCTGCATTAGGGTTTGAAGGCGTTGGAACGTAATAGCTGTTTTGATAATTGTACCAAAACATGATAAACGCAATTTCGGGGTTGTTTTTACTGATTGTTGTGTAGGCGTAGTTGGAAAACCAGCCGTCGATGGGTGCGTTGCTGTTGTTTACCAGATATCCTGTTTCAGTAAATGCAGCGATTTTTACTTTATTAACCGCTAAATCGGAAATCATTTTTAGTTTAGCGTTTGCTCTGTCGGCACCCGCAGTTCCTTGTCCGTTGCCTAAATCACCGTAATTGTCCATTCCAAGAACGTCAACATAATCATCACCAGGATAACGACTTAAGTACGATGCGCTATTACTGTATGTGTTGTCGGGAGCGAAAGAGTAGAGTACATTATGTACATTTTTAACGTCTCGCAAGTAGGTAACTGTGAATTGAAACACGGCTTTGTATTCTTCGGCGGTGCAATAACTTTGACCCCACCAAAACCAATTGCCGTCGAATTCGTGAAAAGGTCTGAATATTACTGGAATTTTTGTTCCGTCGGGAGCTGTTAAGTTGTTGAGTACTTGTGCTACCTTATCGAGTTTTGTTTTGTACCAATCGTGGAAGGCACCGTTTGGAAGTAAGCCACGGAAAGCTGTTGTTTTTTGTTGATCGGTCATGTCACTGGCGTAGAAGCTTTCTTCGTTGTACGGTTCGCGTAAATGCCAGCAAAAAATGTTTACCATCCCTTTGCTATACGCTTCTTTAGTGTCGGCAATAATTTTATTTTCTTGTTGTACAAACCAATTGTTTGAAGGGTTGTTTTTATCGGTAATGAACATGAAGTCGGAACCCAATAATCCGGGATCATTTCCTGTCGTTTTTTTAATATCCGACATGTTTCGATTGTCTTGGTAGAAGAAATTGAAAGCGTCTTGATGACCAACAATGGTTTTTGTTTTAGATAATTTTTTCAGATTGTAGAATAGAGCCACGGTTTCTTCGGTAGCGTTCGGATCAACCATATACGATCTTGCATTTGTTACCGTAAGCGCATCGCTTGGTGTTGGATCTGGTTCGGGTACTTCATTTTGTGTGTCTGAACCTTCGCTGCCACTTGAACAGCTTAGGCATAATAAACTTCCCCACAGTACATAAATCAACTTTTTCATTTGTTTTCTTTATTTAGTTTTAGCAATTCAATGCAAGCTCGTCCGTTATGGTACGGACATTTCCAAATACCTACTTTATCTTCTTTCATTTTCGATTTGTCTTCTAATACACCCCAAAACCATTCGCCATTTTCATGATCAAGGATGTGTTTTTCGGTGAATGTTATGTTTTCGATAACCGCATTTAGGTATTTTGAATCTTTGGTAATCCGGTAGGCACAGTGCATTCCGAGCCAAAATTCGGCTTGTGGCCAGGAGTGCTTTTCACGAATCAGTGTATTTTCATTTAAATCGAATTCGTACCAGAGTCCGCCGTCCGAATCAACACCCTTAAAACAGGCTTGTGCTAAGTTAACGGCAATTTCGCGGTACCGGCTGATGTAATTTTCGTCTTCAATTTGTTCGGCACACCACAGCAACAGCCAAGCGGCTTCTATATCATGCCCGAATGAAATGACGCTTTTGGTTTCTTTCCAATCTTCCGAAAAAAACAAATTCAGATGCCATTGTTTTTTATTGATGAAGCGTTCCTCAATAACATCGAGCAAATTCTGAATGCGTTCTTTTAGATGGTCAGAAGGAGCTACTTTATACAAATTTGCATACGCTTCAACGATATGCAAATGGGTGTTCATGGTCTTTTTTTCGTTGACGTCTTTATCGCTTAAACGCAAATCGTCGAGCGATCTCCAGTTCTCAGTAAAAGCTTCAAAATAGCCGTTGTGTTTATTGTCGAAGCTGTATTTTTCGATTTTTTCGAATAAATCGTTTGCAACAGCTAGAGCTTGCGCATTTTTACTTGCCGCGTAGTACGAAGCGCAGCCATAAATGGTAAAGGCGAGTGCGTAGATTTGATTTTTTCGTTCGCTCGGAACTCCAGTTGCGGTTACGCTCCAATACAAACCATTTTTGTGATAGAAATTGGTTTCAATGTAGCGATACGCCCATTCGGCAACGTACAAATATTCTGTGTTTCCGGTTAACTGATAGGCTTCGGAAAAGGTGTATAAAATCCGTGCATGTAAAACGGAACCTTTGTCTGCCTGCCAATTTTTATTTTCACTGAAGTCAATTTGTCCGATAAAGCCACCGTTTTTTTCATCGATAGTTTCTCGCATCCAATACATTAGTATATCGTCGAGCATTTTTTGCAAACGATTAATATCTAGTGTGGTTTGATGCGTGGGTGTATTCATGAAAACTGTTGCTTTTATTTGAAGTTCTTGTTGCGCTCGATTAAGTCGAGTATCGTTCGCACAGATCCGCCCGAGGTATAAGTATCTACAGGTGAGTTTTTGCAATAATCTACTAGTTTTTCTACGGTCGAGGTAGCTACATGCAAACGCGTATCAGACGATGCATAATAAATGTAAACCTCACCGTTTTCCTCAGCAATCCAACCGTTGGAGAACAAAACGTTAGAAACATCGCCGATGCGTTCGTCGTTTTGCGGCGCCATAAAATGTCCGGCGGGTTTGTATATCACACGACCGATGTCGTTTAAATCGGTCATAAAAACGTATAAAGTGTATCGTAATCCGGCAGCAGTATTTCGAACGCCGTGCGCTAGATGCAACCAACCTTCGTTTGTTTTTATCGGTGCGGGTCCTAAACCATTCTTAAGCTCGTAAATCGTATGATAGCTTTTTCCAAAGATGATTTTTTCGTTTTCAACAACCGGATTTTTCATATCAGTGATGAAGCCCAGACCAATTCCTCCGCCGCTTCCCACGTCAATAAATCCGTCTTGAGGACGCGTATAAATAGCATATTTTCCGTTTACGAATTCAGGGTGAATGACAACATTTCGTTGCTGACCGCTGTTTGAAATAAGGTCGGGAAGTCGTTCGAAGTGAATCAAATCTTTTGTTCGCACAATACCTGCGTTTGCTATAGCAGAGCTGGTGTCGGCAGCAGGAGCTTTTGGATCTTTACGTTCGGTACAAAAAATTCCGTAAATCCAACCGTCTTCGTGTGCCACCAAACGCATATCATACACATTGGTGTCGGGGTTTCCAGGGATTTCTGGAATAACGCATGGTTTGTCCCAAAAACGGAAGTTATCCACCCCATTTTCACTTTCTGCCATAGCAAAAAACGATTTCCGATCATTTCCTTCTACGCGCACGCAAACCAAAAACTTGCCGTTCCATTTCATAGCACCGGCATTGAATGTTGCGTTGAAGCCGATACGTTCCATTCCGTGCGGATTTGTTTCGGCATTCAAATCATAGCGCCAATGAATAGGCACATGATTTTCGGTTACAACCGGATTTTTATATCGCGAGTAGATGCCATTTCCGTGTAATAATTTTTGGTTCTTTGTAGCTAAGAACAGTTCATGCTGTTTCATAAGTTCAGCATAATTCGGAATTCGTGTGATTTGTTCAGTAATCATTCCTTGTAATATTAAAAGTCAGATAATCGGTTCCACCAAGTTTTTCGCATAATTACAGCGATAGTTAAAAAGCCAGCTAAGATGATGCTTACGGCCGACCAGTTAGAAAGAATAACGTACATGGGAAGTAGCGTTAGTAAAATCTGTCCGGTAATGCCAAGCAAAACATTTAAAGCATTCCACTTGATGTTTTTATTCGGTTCAATGGGTTCGGTTTTTGAAATTTCATCGTGAATAGGTTTCCAGAATCCCCATGGACGAACGTCTTTGTAGAACTTGATGAGTACGGCTTTCTCTGTTGGCGGAGCCGCATACGTTCCGGCAATACAGCCAATAAGTTGGATAACAATAAAAATCGGGAAGAAGTACAGCATTCGCGTGCCGTCGAAATAGTCGGTGATGTTCAAAACCGAAAGGGCAGGAGGGATGGCACTTGCGATAATCCCAACTAACATACCCCAGAAATAGCCACTTGCGTTGAATCGCCACCAATACCATTTAAGCACGTTTGCGCAAACAAAGCCACCGTAAAGTCCAGCTGTAATGATGTTGAAAATCATGTTTACGTCCTTAATCAGTAGGCCTAATCCAACACCAAGAATTACCATGAGCGTTCCGGCTAAATAACTGGCGTTGATTGTTTTTGAGCGAGTTGCGCTTGGATTAATGTATTTGAGATATAAATCGTTAACAATGTATGCTTGTCCGGCATTGAGTGTTCCGGAGAAATTACTCATAAACGCTCCCAAGAATCCAGCCAGTACCAATCCTACTAAACCTGTTGGTAAGTATGTATTGATCACAGCTGGCATGATACTTTCGAAGTTGATGTCGCTACCCGTTTTCGACAGCGGAAGTTCGTTGAAGTACAAAATACCGAGTGTGCACAATCCCATGACCATGAAGTAGCGAATAGGCAATAAGATAATGGAGATGAATCCGCTCATTTTACTAGCTTCTTCTGGCGATTTGGTGCTAAGAATTTTCTGGCAATCGTAATTTGGTGCAGGTCCTGCCATACTTTTCAATACGCCGGAGAAGAACATCATACCTACGATAGCTGAGAAGAACTTATAGCCGTCGGATTCGAGTTTCGAAGCTGCGGCAGCTAGTTTGTCTTCCCAATTCAATCCTAATTCACTTCCAAAGAAGGGCGAATCCCAGCCTAAGGGCATACGATCGGTTAACACTACTTGCGATTCGGCTAGATGTTGCATCGCAATTACGCCAACGAATAACGAACACACGATCATTATCATGTACTTGATGAAGTCGGCCAATACAATACCGTGCATACCGCCGATAATACTGTAAAACGTGGCGACTAAACAAATGCTTACTCCGTAAAATTGTGCCGTAAAATCTTTTGCATGATCTAATTCGGCAGCGAAGTTCGGATTGGTTACCGGATTGGTGTCGATTGAAAAGTCGAGAAAAGGAACGACTTCTTTAATGGTCTCATACGGAATAAAAATTTCGAGGAATTCGCCAACGCCAACAAAAGCGTACGCCATATAACCAATACAAAGCATCAAAGCAAAAATCACAACTATTGCGTGACTGCCGCGAACGCCTTTATCCGTAAATCCAAATCGGGTCCCAAGCCATTCGGCGCCTGTGGTTGCGTTACTTCGTCGAAGCCATTTGCTAAGGAAGACCATTAAGAAAACCTGATTGAAAACAGGCCACATCCACGGAATCCATACGCTCTTAAAGCCGTATAAGAATGCCATGCTTACCAGCAACATGGTTCCTGAAATATCGAACATATCGCTGGCGTCGCTTAAGCCAAGCATGTACCAAGGCAGTTTTTTTCCGCCAAGTAAGTAGCTGTCTTTACTTTTCTTTGCTTGATTTTTCATGATGATGCCAATGACAACCATCATTAAGAAGTAAACGACAATTATAGAAATATCAAAAGTGGTTAGGTTCATAGCGGCCGATTTATTGCTTTAAAAGTTCAGAATAAATCTTGAGCTTGCTTAGATCTT